>CALBJC010000086.1 GCA_937892655.1 uncultured Clostridia bacterium
GAAACTTTGCATTTCTCTTGGATTCGTTGGGAGTGTCAGCTCCGTGACGATAGAGCTTACAATTTCATGAAGCAAGCTCTGCATCAGAGCCTTGGTGAAGTATTCAAAGGAGTACTGTTGAACTATTTCCGCGTTGTCGATGTAAGTAGTTCCGACAGTAATAAGAGACGTTGGAATACATCTAAGTGGTACTTAAAATTTATTGGAGAAGTCGAGAAAATCAGTTTATTTACACCATGTAAAGCTGATTACAATCTTTATAAATGTGAGAGATATGTCTATTCTCAGGCTGGCAATGCTATTGATACGCTTATCAAAATTAAAGGTGTTGACAGATTTGTTCAGGAGCTTAAAGCTAGCAAGTCTGTAACTACACCTAAGTACATAGAGCTGTACAATAATTTTAAGGCTCAGGAGCAAGCAGAACGTAACGGTGAAGAGCTTCTCAACTACTTAAAGGAGCACAATTTAGAATGACACAAAAAGAATTATTGCTTGCATACTTTTACAATAATCGTTGTCGGCTCGAGGATGAAGTCAAACAGCTCCAGACAAATATCAGATTTCGCAAAGTCGATATATCAGACTGTGTTGAGCTTGCTTGTGCTATCCAAAGACTTGAAACGTTCTCAGAAGTTACAAGGCACGTTTTGGCTTTATTAAAATTTTAAGGTGGTGTTTTTATGAATGATATGTTGAGAGAAGAGATTTTAGAAGATTTAGGTCTTTCCTGGTGTGCAGTTACTAATTCTTATGTTTCTAATGATTGTTTTGATTATTGTGAATCTTGCGATGAATATATCTCGATGATGAATTATTATTTTTCTGATAATGATTCTGAAAACGTTAAATAGCAACTTGCACAAAAGAAAATGAAAAAATGATGATGCAGCAGCGCGGATTCGTATCAATTTACGTAGCAGCTGAGGCTGGTGAAGTACTATTTTGCTTAGTCATTTCGGCATACTGCACAAATTGACTAATTCAGCAGGTTTCTTAACTGCCCTGTTGAACACCTGATAATAATTGCACCAAACTTATATTTGGTGCAATTAGTGTGTAAAATTAAAGGAAGATTCTATGTTCTCCCCTTAATTGAATTTCTAAAAACTATGGAATTATAAAAATATTTGAATGATCTAACTTTTTAAAATTAATTGCTTTAGTAAGCTTTCCGTTAGATTCTAATTGCATGATTGCTGTTTTACCACTTGAAATAACACAATTTGCCGGAAACAATAATCCATTTATTTCAATCAAAGAATCATCTTCAGTATCACCTTTACTATAAAAAACTTCTCCCGTTATATTGTTTTTTATTTCAATAACATCTGAAATAATACCTCTGTGAATTTGTTTTTCATTTCCATTTTTATCTTTAATTGTTTCGTTAATGCATTTATAATCTTCCCATAATGTCAAAACAAAATCATCTTTTTTATTTTTTACAAAGTAAATTATTTTCTCGAAATTTAAAGCCGCACCCATTTTGGCAATAAATTGAACCATATCAGCAGCTTTATTTTTTTGACTTTGTTCTGAGGAAACTGTTATTATATTATCGTTTTGAGTATAACTCAAATTTTGCAAACTACTCCAAGCAAATTTTTGAATTATGTCTAGATTATTACACTCGAAGAAATTCTGTTTCAAAATAAATATTCTCTTTTCAATCCCATTTTGACTTTTCTTTTTATTATCAAAAAACATAATATATCCTCTAAACCACAAAACTAACTCTTATTATATTGAAATACCTATTTCAATTCTAAAATATAAATAGCAACGGAATGGACTCACTTCTTTGAAACAACAACTCCGCTTGTTTTCCAGATGCTGTCAGCAGGAACAACTCCGCGAACACAGCTTGTGGGATAAATATTAGAATTTCTGCCTACAACTGTACCTGGATTTAGAACGCTGTTACAGCCGACTTCCACATAGTCACCAAGCATTGCACCAATTTTCTTTATACCTGTTTCAATTGTTTCGCCGTTAGATTTGATTACAACATTAGTTTTGTCAGATTTAACGTTTGAAGTAATTGAGCCTGCACCCATATGGGATTTGTAGCCTAAAATGCTGTCGCCTACATAGTTATAATGAGGAGTCTGAACATTGTCAAAAATAATAACATTTTTTAACTCTACAGAATTACCCACAACGCAGTTATCACCAACAAGTGCGCTGCCTCTGATAAATGCACAATGGCGAACCTCTGTATTTGCACCGATAATGCATGGGGCACCAATATAAGCACTGGGGAATACCTTAGCTGTTTTATGAATCCATACATTTTCGGCAGGATTGTCGTATTCATCGGGATTAAGCTGATTTCCAAGGGAAATAATCAACTCACCTATCCCATTTAATGCCTCCCAAGGATATGTAAAGCTTTTTAAATATTCAGCAGCTATTGTATGAGTAAGGTCATAAAGTTCTGTAATTTTTATACTATTCATTTAAATTGAACCTCCTGATTTATACAGTATTAATAATTTATATTTTTTTCATATTCTGGAATTGATGAAAAAAGTTCATTGTTAAATTCTCTGATAGAACTTGAAGCATCAACTCCGACAATAATATGATCAACAAATTTCATTCCGACTGCTTCAACAGCTTCTTTAATTTTTAAGGTAACAGATATATCGCTCAATGAAGCATATTCATCGGAAACAGGATGACTATGAGCAACAAATATATATTCATGTTCGTTTTTTAAAGCAAAATCCGCTATTGCACGAATAGGAAAATGAACTTCAGAGAAACCACCATAGGCAATAACAGCAGTATTTTTTATTTTGAATCTCTTGTCTGCAGCAACAACTGCAACTAATTCAAAGCGCTTACCATGAAGATATTCAGAAAAAAATAATTTTGCGTTTGCAGGCGTATTAATACGAATCTTTGATAAAAGTTCAAGATTAGATTTGCGTTTAAGCTGAGATATGAGATTTATTAAAACAGAACTTTCAAAGCTTATACCTGAAATTTTCTGCAAGAAAACCATATCTGAATTTACAGCAGTATGCAAGTTTCCATATAGTTCAAAAATTTTTTCAGCAAATTTTTCAGAATTATCGCCTTTTTCTGAATAGGACAATAGTAAAATTATTTTTTCCTTATCTGTAAGGGAAAAATAACCATTTTTGCTGTATTTCTTTCTTAATTTCGTTACATAATCATTCATAATCAAAATTTTAAAGCACTGTCAAAAATAAGAGAATAAGAACGATTTTTTCCAATTATTAGAAAATCTGCAAGTTCTATACCAAGCCAAGACAGCTTATCAGCAAAACAATTTGCAAGAGAAACATCGTATAGATCTGGTACAGCAACAGATTTTGTTTTATTTATTCCTATAACAATATTACTACATTCTCTTTTGAAAAGCAAATTAACTATATCTACCATTGTTTCACTGTTGTTATACAGTTTCTTTTTTGGAAGCATGAATCTAAAATTCGTGGATAGGCTGATAATCAACATAGTTTCCTGCTCTATATCATTAAAACATTCACGAAGATATGAAGAATAATCGTCAGTAAATTCAGGAGCATTAGCCTGAGAATTGAAATTCTCCTCATATTCTCTGCAAATATCACCTAATAAACAGATGAAATTTGCAGCTGACTCCCCTATCCCCTCAATTTTCATGAGTTCATCACTTTTTGCTGAAAGCACACCATTTAGATTTTCAAATTGTTCAAGTAGGTCATGAGCAATATTATTGGTGTTTTTTCGTGGTATACCGTAAAACAGAGCAAGTTCTAGCAATTCATGGGTATGAAAGGAATCTGCGCCATATTCAAAATAGCGTTTGCGCATCCTCTCCCTATGACCTGAATGATGAGCTTTTTTGTTCATACTTCACCTATTTTAATTCAGCTATTGTGACACCGTCCTCACCCTCACCATAAACTCCAAGTCTGAATGTTTTGATTGAGGGGTGAGATTTAAGTCTTTGATGAACGGCTTTTCTGAGTAAACCTGTTCCTTTTCCGTGAATGATACATATTGTAGATATGTTAGACATAACAGCTTGGTCAATAAAGCTGTCAAGCTGATAAACTCCGTCATCACAGGCACAACCGCGAATATCAAGTTCCATTTTTCCACGTCGTTCAACTTTGACGCCAACTTTTCCTACATTTTTTTTCGGCTTTTTAAGGGCACTATTTCCAATAGTTACTTTTGGTGAATCTTCAAGTCGCAGACGGGAAATGTTCATTTTTGTTTTCATTACACCCATTTGGACGTATACAAATTCACTTCCGTCAGGTTCACCCGAGATAATGCCTTTACGCTGTAAATCTACAACATAAACGGTATCACCGCGTCTTAGCTTACGTGGAAGGACATAATCTTTGTTAGTGTCGCTTTCTCCAATTGGATTTGCAATATCATACATTTTATTGAAACTTTGCTTTGATTTCGACTTCATACTTGAAACGTTTGAACTGAAATCCTTTTTTTCTTTTTCCTTACGGAGCTTTTCCAGTTCATCAATAAGCTCATTAGACTGAGCTTTTGTCTGTTCAATAATGGACATGGCCTGCAAACGAGCTTTTTCAAGTTCATCTGCCTTATTTTTTTCGATTGCTTCAACTTCAGAACGAAGCTTTTTTTCGTGTTCGGAAGCTTCAATACGCAGACGAGAAGCTTTTTCTCTTTCTTTCTCAAGTTCTGTTCTGGAAACTTCGAGCTTACCGATTACATCCTCAAGGCGTATGTTACTTTCATTAACAAGAGATTTAGCCTCAGCGATAATATCCGACGGCATACCAAGGCTTTCGGATATGGCAAATGCGTTAGACTTACCAGGAGAACCAACAATAAGCCGATAAGTAGGCTTCAAAGTCTCAATATCAAACTCACAGGACGCATTTTCGACATTATCAGTATCAATAGCAAATACCTTTAACTCCTGATAATGAGTTGTAACCATTAATCGTGCACCATTGAATATAAGACGGCGTATAACTGCTATAGCAAGAGCCGCTCCCTCAACAGGATCAGTTCCCGAGCCAAGCTCATCAAGCAGAACAAGAGAGCTTTCATCAGCTGTATTCAGTATCTCAATAACCTTGTTTGTATGAGAAGAAAAAGTAGAGAGATTTTGCTCAATACTTTGACTATCTCCTATATCTACAAGAATATTTCTGAAAATTGATATACTGCTTCCGTCGGAAACGGGTATAAGAAGTCCGCACATAGTCATAGCGGCAAGAAGTCCTGCTGTTTTAAGAGCTACAGTTTTACCGCCAGTGTTTGGACCAGTTATGATAAGCGCCTGATAATCCTCTCCCAACGACAAATCAATAGGAACGGCCTTTTTCATATCCAACAAAGGATGACGGGCTTTTTTCAGACACATTCTGCCATCGTCAGTAATTTTGGGCATGGAGCATTTAAGTCTTGCCGCAAGATTAGCTTTGGCAAAATAAAGATTTAACTCCGCGCATATTTTATAATTTTCACATAAGATATCGGCATAATCGCCGCAATCTGAGCAAAGTTCACGTATAATACGCTCAATTTCCTCTTGCTCTTTTCCCTGCAGAATCCTTATGTCGTTATTGGCTTCAACTACAGCCATAGGCTCGACAAATATTGTCTGTCCTGTAGCGGATGTGTCATGTACAAGACCGCTTATCTGACCGCGGAATTCTGTTTTAACAGGCAGAACAAAACGACCGTCACGTATAGTAACATTGGTTTCTTGAAGATACTGTTGTGTATTTTTGTTCTTTACCATTTTATCCAGAGTTTCACGAAGCTGCAGCTCTGCACGATTTATTTTGCGTCGGATAGCTGCAAGTTCAGGACTTGCTGCATCTGAGATTTCCGTTTCAGATATAATAGAACGGTCAAGTTTTTCAAGCAGCCAATCGTTTGGCGAAAGACGTGAAAAAAGATAATCAAGCTCAGTTTCTACATTTTCACAAGTGCTGTACCACTTTGCAAGTCCACTTATCTGTCGAAGCATAACTGCTATATCCATAAGGTCGCGTAGAGAAATTACCGCACCTGTTTTGGTACGTTTTGCAGATACGGAAACATCTTTAAAACTGCTGAAAGGCGGTGTACCGTACTGTATGGATAATTCAAGCGCTTGATTTGTCTTTGTATTTTCATGCCTTACAACAGAAAGGTCATAACACGGACGAAGCTCCTTTGCCATGCGTTTTGTTTCATCGTTTGAGGCAAAGGAGGAAAGCATATCAAGAATTTTATCAAGTTCAAGGGTTTTAAGATAATTATTCATATTATTTACCATTTAATGATTTATAAAAATCTAAAGTATAAAAATTCCTTTCAAGCTGAGATAATATATATAGCTCCGAAAACGAAGCAAGTCTGTATATAGAATTTTCAGGTATTCGGAAATTAAAAAGTCTGTTAAAATCTGCAAGAACAATATGGCGAATTGCTGTAAGCTCGGTAACAGTCAGCCTGTACGCGTCTATATCACCTGAGAGATTACATTCAGCACATCGAAAGCCGTAGTCTTTGAATGAAAAATAAAGCTCCTGAGGTTCAAATACACCACATTCGCGACAGCATACTACATCAGGCATAAACCCTGTTTCAGCCATTAGCCGAAGTTCGAAAATAGATTTCAGTATAGCTTCACTACGGAGGCCTTTTTCAAGAAAATGAAGTGTATTGAGAAACAGCCTCAGAACATTTCCGCTATCTGTAAGAGAAGCAGTGGAAAATCGCAATATATCAGCAAAATAACTTGCAAGGGATAAAGCAGTCAGAGAATTTCTAAGACCATAAAATATATGTATCGGCTCCACACTGTTCAGGTGGAGCTTTTCCTTGCGTACATCGTAACAGAATCGGGAATAGGCAAAAAGCTGAGTTGCAGATGAGGATTTTCCGTTAATTTTCCTCGCACCTTTTACAGCAATCTCAATTAGCCCTTTTTCCTTTGTTAGAACATCAATAAATTTATCTTGTTCCCCTACTGTTCTTTCGCAGAGAACAATTCCTTCAAGTGTTGTCATTTTTCTGTTCCTTTGTATTTGAATACCTGATATAATCGTCAATTTTGCCGCTTACAGCAAATTTTTCCCAGAGCTGTTCTTCATTCATAACATTAATCCTCCTGCTGTTATGTAATTAGTATTTCCACGGAAGAACAACATATTATATGTAATTAATGTTATTATTTGTCAGAAAGACCGAAACTACGAATCAATCCCTCACGATTACGCCAATCTTCCTTAACCTTTACCCAGCATTGAAGATTAACTTTAATCTGGAAAAATTCCTCTAACTCTATACGAGCAGCAGTGGAAGCTCTTTTGAGCATAGCTCCTCCCTTACCGATAATAATCCCCTTGTGTGAATCCCTCTCACAATAAATAACAGCAGAAATATCAAGAATATCCTTATCATCACGCTCAGACATCTGTTCAACACCTACAGCTATACCGTGAGGCACTTCATCTTTCAGCAGTTCAAGCAACTTTTCACGTATCATTTCAGCAGCCAGAACCTTTTCAGGCTGATCTGTAATCATATCATCAGGGAAATAATGTATGGATTCTTCAGCTATTTCAATAATTTCGTTAATTACAAGGTCTATACCGTTGTTATCGAGAACGCTTACCGGAATAACAGCTTGAAAATCTGCTTTTGAGGTAATATCAGCAATTACAGCACCAAGTTCTTCTTTGTTTTTCAGCAAGTCTATCTTGTTAAGTACGAGAATAATGGGCATATTTGAGTTGTTCAAGGATTTGAGAAGACTTGTTTCATGTTCGTTTATCTTCTTAGTACAGTCCTGAACAAATAGTACAGCGTCAATATCGCTTACCGATTCCTTAACTGTATTTAGCATATGTTCACTGAGTTTATTTACAGGCTTGTGAAGTCCCGGAGTATCAAAAAATACAAGCTGAACATCACCTATGTTGCGTATACCCGTTATACGTGTTCGGGTTGTCTGAGATTTATGGCTTACGGCAGCAATTTTTTCGCCTACAATGGCATTAAGCAAGGAAGATTTTCCTGCATTTGTCCGTCCTGCTATTGTTACAAAAGCTGTTTTCGACATTATTCGTTTTCTCCTGTTGTTACAAAAGTAACATCTCTTGAAATACCAAGTTTTTCAAGAACAGATTCTTCTTTCTCGCGCATTATACGCTGGTCAAGCTGTGAAGTTTCATGGTCATAACCAAGGAGGTGCAGCATGGAATGAACTGTAAGGAATCCGATTTCACGCTCTAATGAATGACCATAATTCTGAGCTTGTTTTACAGCAGTTTCAAGAGAAATAACAACGTCTCCAAGCTGTACAGCATTAGTTTCAGGATTTATTTCAGTGCTTCCATCCTCGCTTGTAAGAGGAAATGAGAGAACATCAGTAACACTATCCTTGTTTCTGTAGACTTTATTGAGATTTCTTATTTCATTATTGCTTACAAAAGAAACAGAAACCTCTGCATCCTTACCAAATTTTTCAGTTGCAAGAACAGCCTGACAGCATCTTCTTATAAGAAGTCTTATACCGACAGGAACTTTCACCTCCGTCTGATTATTTTTAACATATACTTTAAGCTTAGGCATGATTTTTTCTCCCTTCGTTAAATTTTTCATATGCCTTAATAATATCCTGTACAAGTTTATGACGGACAACATCCTTCTCTGAAAAACGGTGTATGCCGATATCATCAATACCTTTTAATATTTTTACAGCTTCAACAAGTCCTGATTTACGCGGGTCAGGTAAATCAATTTGTGTGATATCACCTGTAATTACCATGCGGCTTTCATTGCCAAGACGAGTGAGGAACATTTTTATCTGCTCTGACGTGGTATTCTGCGCTTCATCAAGAATAATAAAAGCTTCATCGAGAGTACGCCCTCTCATATATGCGAGAGGTGCAACTTCAATTATCCCCTTTTCCATATACCTGCTGAAACTTTCACCGCCAAACATATCAAAAAGTGCATCGTAGAGTGGACGAAGATAAGGGTCTACCTTATCCTGCATATCACCAGGCAGAAAGCCAAGCTTCTCCCCAGCTTCAACGGCAGGTCTGGTAAGAATAATTTTCTTTATCTTATGCTCACGGAAAGCCTTGACAGCCATAGCAACAGCAAGATAGGTTTTTCCTGTACCTGCAGGTCCGATACCAAGAACAATGGTATTATCCTTTATTTCATAGATGTACTTCTTCTGACCGATTGTCCTCGGTCTAACAATTTTTCCCGATGAAGTAACGCAAACGCCGTCTTTTCCAAGGTCAGCAAGCTGCTGTTCTGCACCCTCTGCAACCATAGAAGTGACATAACGTATTGTCTGGTCACTGAGAACCTGTCCGTTGGAATTCATTTTTATAAGTGCCTGTACTGCTCTTGCTGCCTCTGTTACATCAGTTTCGTTGCCAATAATTTTCACATTGCCGTCTCTGTTGATTATTCCGACATTGTACTGCTTCTCAATGTGACTGATATTGCTGTCCAACTGCCCGAATATCGCAGAAAGCTGAGATTCATTTTCAATCTGTACGATTTTTTCTGCCATTAAAAATCTCCTTATATAGCATCTGATGGAAAGGTTCCTGCCTTTGAAAGTTCTGCATTTGAGTACCTTTTATCATCGGATACTTCTTTGATGACTTTGATATAATCCGGAAAAGTGATTTCCTGAGATATATTATCAAGTTCTATTTCAAGAATAGCTAAATCTGAAGAAAATGGGTATATATCCATTTCAAAAAGCTGTTCTAAATAACTAAAGCAAATTCGCCTCTTTGTTACAGGAACGCAATCTGTTTTAGCTTCTTTAAGCAATTTCTCAAAAATTTGCTGTGTGATTTCTGATTCATTTTCATCTCTGAGAATTGGAGAAATGAATATTTTTTCAGTATAAAAATATTTTTCGGTGCTATTCTCAGTTATTTTTCTTACACGTCTTTGTGAACCATTACTTCCATTATTCAAATATATCTGAATAATATCAAGTACTTTTTTAATATAAAGCAATTTAAAATCAGGTTGCTTAATGAGAAATTTACGTTCGATTTCCATTTCTTTACTCATAACATCTCCGTTACAGTTTTATTAATGGTATACAGTTATGCACATAAGAAAATCATTTTAATTACATAACTCTGCTATTATATTATACCTGATTTTTTGAATATTGTCAACAAAAAAATGAAGTTTTTTCATTCGAAAAATGATTGATATTAATAGTTTTTTTAAAAAGGAGCTATATAAGACTTATATCGCCCAAATCTGAAAGAATATTATTTATTGTCGAAAAAAGCGGCTTGCCATACGATTTAGCTGTACTATTAAACCTTGCCGAATCTGATTTACACACCGGGAAAATTAGCTTCATTTCGTTATTTTCAATAATATATTTACCGTTTATTATATTTGTTGCCTTACAAATAATCTCCTCCGAAAAATCGATACTGAAAGTTTCAGGGATATTAAAATATACTGTTTCGGCATTATTCGTAATTCTTAAATTTATAGTAATCTCGCCATTGTCAATACTACTTGATATCTCTATAGCCCTTGCTCCAGATAAAACGGATTTTCTCACATGCATTACAAGTATGAATTCCAACAGTCTTTTTATTACATCAGAACTAACGTTTTCTCCACCTGTATAGCTGATGGAGCAGGATTCTTTCAAAAGGTTATTACATTCAGATGTGAATTGAGAAAGATATGACGGAATATTTATATATTCGCTTATAAATTCTTTTTCATCAAGAATATCAGAAAGCAAGGAATATATTTCTGTCAGCTTCATCATCTGGCTGCATTGATTAATGATTTTGTCAGTACATTTGCATATGTGTTGTTCATCGCAATCATCTCCTGAATCTGAAAGTTCAAGACAAATTGAACTGATGACCGAAATGTTAAATCTGTTTTGTTTTTCACAGTTGTCAAGAAATGCCTTTATAAAAGATAAATCAAAACCCACGTTAGTATTGTCTTCATTATTCATGCTTCATATCAACTCCTTTTCAGCAGTACATTATTGCTCTATAAATATTATACTACATTTTCATTAAAAATGGAATGGGAAATCAAAAGTAAATATTCGTCATATTAAACAAATTTTACTGTTGATAAATATGCGTATTATTGTTTTCATGACAAATCTGTTAATTTTTTATCGAACCACTTGAAAAAATTACCAATATAGTGTATAATATAAATATCGCAGTTTAAAAAACTGTAATGTAAAATTCAGGAGGTAATATCCAATGTCAGTTAAAGTTGCTATTAATGGTTTCGGACGTATCGGTCGTCTTGCATTCAGACAGATGTTTGGTGCAGAGGGTTATGAGGTAGTTGCTATCAACGACCTTACAAAGCCTTCAATGCTCGCTCAGCTTCTCAAGTATGACACAGCTCAGGGTGGCTACTGTGGTACAATCGGTGAAAACCTTCACACAGTAACAGCTGACGATGAAGCTGGTACAATCACAGTTGACGGTAAGACACTCAAGATCTACGCTAAGGCTAACGCTGCAGAACTCCCATGGGGCGAACTCGGTGTTGACGTAGTTTTGGAATGTACAGGTTTCTACTGCTCAAAGGAAAAGTCACAGGCTCATATCGATGCAGGTGCTAAGAAGGTAGTTATCTCAGCTCCAGCTGGTAACGACCTCCCAACAATCGTATTCTCAGTAAACGAAAACACACTCACAGCTGACGATACAATCATTTCAGCTGCTTCATGTACAACAAACTGCTTAGCTCCAATGGCTAAGGCTCTTAACGACTACGCTCCAATCCAGAGTGGTATCATGTCAACAATCCACGCTTACACAGGCGACCAGATGATTCTTGACGGTCCTCACAGAAAGGGCGACATGAGAAGAGCAAGAGCAGGTGCTGCTAACATCGTTCCTAACTCAACAGGTGCTGCTAAGGCAATCGGTCTTGTTATCCCAGAACTCAACGGCAAGCTCATCGGTTCAGCTCAGAGAGTTCCAGTTCCAACAGGTTCAACAACAATCCTTACAGCTGTAGTTAAGGGTACAGACGTTACTAAGGAAGGCATCAACGCTGCAATGAAGGCTGCTGCTTCAGCTTCATACGGCTACAACGAAGACCAGATCGTTTCTTCAGACGTTATCGGTATGAAGTACGGCTCACTCTTCGATGCAACACAGACAATGGTTTGCAAGATTTCTGATGACCTCTACGAAGTACAGGTTGTTTCATGGTATGACAACGAAAACTCATACACATCACAGATGGTAAGAACAATCAAGTACTTTGCTGAACTCTAATCAACAGATTAAAGCATAAAACAAAATCAAAGGCTTACACCTTATGGTGTAAGCCTTTTTTGTGTTATGTAAGTTTTATCTGAGCTTTTCAATTCTTGTGGTATTTGCTATAACTATAAGCTTCATTGCCTTTGTAAGAGGCTTTTCAGGGTCTATTGCAACGGTTATCCTTTCATTTTCGATAACAGCTACAACGTTTATTGAATATCTGCGTCTGAGATTTAGCTCTAAAAGTGACTTACCGAGCCATTCAGGTCTTACGTCAAGCTCTACCATTGAAACATCCTTTGAAAGCTCAATAATATCAGTAAAGCCTGAGCTTAAAAGACTTTTTGCCAGTCTGATACCTGATTCGTTTTCAGGGAAAATTACCTGGTCTGCTCCTATCTTTTTAAGGATTTTATAATCGATCTCGCTTGAACATTTTGCTATTACGGTTTTTACGCCTGCTTCCTTGCAGAGCATAACAGCCATTACGCTGGCTTCCAGATTTGTAGCTATAGCGATTATAACAACATCAACGTTTGCAATACCAAGCTTTTTTATAACCTCGGCATCTGTAACATCAGCGCATTTGCAGTATGGCAGATCAGATGAGGCGCTGTTTACAAGATCTTCATTTATATCAACAGCCAATACCTCTGCTCCGCTGTTTACAAGCTCCGTTGCAACAGCTCTTCCATATCTTCCGAGCCCGAAAACAGCATATGAATACTTTGAACTCATTAAATTTCACTCCTTAAAGGGTTATCCAACGCTTATTTCTTCAGTCGGATTCTTTATGATATTTTTATTTTCTTTTTTTGTGTTGAAGGCTATCAGTAAAGAGATAGGCCCTACTCTTCCAAGATACATGGTTACTGTTATTATCAGTTTACCCCATAAATTGAGTGTAGGCGTAAGGTTTCGCGTAAGGCCAACGGTTGCCGCAGCGCTTACGGTTTCATATACAACATCAAGCGCAGGGGCGTTTGTAACAGCAGCAAGCAGAATTGTCGAAATAAATGTTATGATAAAGGAGATACTTACCACCGCTACCGCCTTGCTTATGCTCTGCTTTGGAATGGTTCTGTCAAAAAAGGTTACATCCTCTTTGTTTTTCAGAGTTGCTACAGCAGAAGCTATCAGAACGGCAATTGTAACTGTTTTTATTCCGCCTGCGGTTCCTACAGGGGAACCGCCTATGAACATAAGCAGCAATGATACTATTGCAGAGGCATCTGTAAGATTCTGCTGGGGAATAGTTGCAAAGCCTGCGGTTCTTGTTGTAACTGATTGAAAGAGCGATATTCCTATCTTGTCACCTATCGGAAGCCCCGATAGAGTCAAAGGGTTATCATACTCAAGAATAAAGAAAACAACAGCGCCCGATAAAATAAGAACAGCAGTTGCGCTCAGGGCGATCTTACTGTGAAGAGTAAGGCTGCTCAGACAGCGCAGCTTCTGGCGCCTGAAATTTTTAAAAACTCTGATAAGGTCCCACCATACGATATAGCCGATACCGCCGGTAATGATAAGAAGACTTGTTACAATATTTATTACAGGATTAGCGGCATAGCTGCAAAGGCTGTCCTCTGAAATAATATCTATTCCTGCGTTGCAGAATGCTGAAACCGAGTTGAAAACAGATATCCATATACCTTTCAATCCAAACTCCGGAATAAATACCGTCATATACACAAGCGCTCCGATACCTTCTACAAAAGCTGTTCCTATGAGTACCTTTTTTATAAATTTTACAAGACCTGACATAGTGTTGAGGTTGAATGCGTCCTGTATGAGTAATCTGTTGCCAAGGCCTATTTTCTTATGAAAGCTTATCATAAAACCTGATATGATGGTTATGATTCCCAGACCGCCTATCTGGATAAGGATAAGTATTATTGCCTGACCGAATATGCTCCATGTCGAAACAGTAGGCAGAGTTACCAGCCCTGTAACGCATATTGATGTAGTTGCTGTGAAAAGCGCATCGACATATGAAACAGAGCTTTTATCAGCTGTGCTTATCGGCAGCCATAGCAGAAAGCTTCCTGCGAGTATTGCTATAAAGAAGCTGAGCATTATAGTCTGGGTAGTTGATAATTTGTAATTAAGCCTTTTTTTCATGATAAAACCTTTCTGCGTTCAGGTTCTTGAACTTGTGCAAAAGCTATCTTGATATTTCGTCATCAAAAAATGCAGTTACAAATACTGCGAGTGAATTCCAGTAGATTGCGGTTTCGTTTATAGAGTAGCAGTCTGCGCGGTCTACATAGCATTTTGCAGGCGGTGTGTCTTCAGGGATACATTCCTTTGAAACGGGGTCGTTTTTATACATATTAGGTCCGCCTACTAAAAGTCCGGGGATAGGCTCGTCAATACCGTCAGCGGTTGAAAGTCTGTGATGCGGGTTTTTACAAGGCTTGTCGCCAACTCCTGTAATGTAGCATATACCCATAGGGTTTTTACCCAGAACATAGTTTAGCTGCTCTAAAGCTGTTGTTATATATTTCTGATTTCTCTTGATAACATTTGCTACTATCAAAACTGCGGCATCTGTGAGTATTGTCATATTACTGCCCCAGGTAAATCCACTAGGCGCAATAGCGATGTTGTAGCCTGAATTATCAGCAGTCTGACATATTCTGTCAGCCTCTGAGATAATTCTGTTTTCTATGAATGCCGCAATAGCGTCATTGTCGCTGGTGTTTGGATTTAAAAGGTAAGCTAAAGCGCCAAAGCCTGAAACGTTACACCAGCCAAACGATGTTAAAATCTGATTGCGGTAGTAAAGATAAATATATGAATTGTATCTCTGCTCACCTGTCAGGCGGTACATTTCAGCCGCCGCCCAGAACATTTCATCATCAATATTGTCATCGCTGTATTCGCCCGTTGTGATGTTTTCAGGGTTTTTGAACGGGATAGCGTCAGGGTTTCTGTCAAGCCAGTCCCACGCTCTTGTGCAGGCGCAGACGAGCTTCTTTGAAAGGCGTTCATCAAACATATAAAATACGTTTGCCGCAAGCGCTGTTACTGCGCAGAAGGTAGCAGTAGCGTTTGCAGAAACATCGCATAAAAGCAGATCGTCTGATTCTTCATCAGGCATGATGTCACCGCAGAAATGCGCGCAGCTTACCTTATGGTAAACGCCGCCGTCCTCTCTTTGCATTTTTAAAAGCCACTTCAGGCCATGTCTGCATTCATCTAAAATGTCAGGGGTGCTGTTGCCGCCCATCGGATTTTTTATATCGTCCTCAAAATGCTCAGGAAATAAAATATATGAATACATCAGGTGCGCAAGAGTGGTTGCGGTTGCAACAGTATATCTGCCGTAGTCGCCGGCAGTATGCCATCCGCCCGTTGTATCAAGCGTATCGCCCGTTTTGTTGCCGTTTTCGTCAACTATATAGGATATAGAAGTGTGGCAAGGGCTTCTGTAAAACTTACCCGCAAAATCCTCGTCCATCTCACAGCCACAGCGCTGATAGTAGAATGAATCTATAAGCTTTTCCTTGACCTCAGTATATGGAAATGCGGTAATTTCAAATAAGTCAGAGGCTTCGCCGCCCGCTGTAATATAAAAAGTTCCTGATTCTGTAAAGTCAGAAAAATCTATTGTGCCGACATTTTCGTCAGCCGCATGGTCGTAGCGGAAGTCTGTTATTTTGCCAAGATAGATAACAGTACCGTCTCTGTAGCAGATTTCAAATTCTGAAGCATCGCCTACATATGATGCCTTTTTGGGAAGATGAGTGGCATAACCGACCTGATTGATGTGAATTGCCATAACTTTTCCATACCTTTCTTAATATAAACCCTCGATAAAAACTAAGATAGAACTTCTAAAACAAAACATTTGTCACAAATAAACAGAATATAACTATACAGATTAATTATAACATCAAGCGTAGGTTTTTGCAACATCTTTTTAAAACTTTTCAGGTTAAAATACAACAAAAAATGCTACCCTGAAATTCAGAGTAGCATTATTTTGTTTTTATCTTTCGTTAATAGGAATATATTCCTTTTTCTTCATAACAGCCTTGTATGCAGGACGGATAATTCTTCTGCCTGTTACCATTTCTTCAAATCTGTGAGCGCACCAGCCTGCCATTCTCGCAACAGCAAACAGAGGAGTGAACAGATCCTGAGGGATACCCAGCATCTTGTAAACAAGACCTGAATACATATCAACGTTTGCGCATACAACCTTTGAACTGCCCTTGACCTCGTGGAAGATTTCAGGGGTAAGTTTTTCTACTGTCTGCAGGAGGTTGAATTCCTTTTCAAATTCAGTACCCTTTGCCATATCAAGAGCATATTTCTTGAGTATTACTGCTCTAGGGTCAGAGTAGGTATAAACTGCGTGACCCATACCGTAGATAAGACCAGAGCCGTCGTTGGTTTCGCCTCTGAGAGTTTTTCTCATAAAGTCTGCAACCTCATCTTCATCTTCCCAGTCATCGATATTTTCTTCAAAGCAGTTGACCATTTCCATAACCTTGATGTTGGCGCCACCGTGCTTAGGGCCCTTAAGTGAGCCGATAGCGGCTGAGTATGCAGCATAAGGGTCAGTGCCCGATGATGTTAAGCATCGGCAGGTAAAGGTTGAGTTGTTACCGCCGCCGTGCTCTGCGTGAAGCATAAGCATCATATCAAGAAGCCTTGCTTCATCGTCGGTATATTCTCTGTCAGGGCGCAGAGTTGATAAAATACTCTGAGCGGTTGATTCTTCAGGGCGCAGAGGGTGCATAAACATACTCTTGCCGCTGTAAACCATATTTTTTACCTGATAAGCCTGAACCATAATAGTAGGCATCTTTGCGATTACTGAAATAGCTGTCTTCATTTCGTATTCAGGAGTTCTCAGCTCAGGTGTATCGTCATAAGAATAAAGCGCTAAGATTGAACGTGAGAGCTTGTTCATAATGTTGTTTGAAGGCGCTTTCAAAATCATATCTTCAAAGAATGAGTCAGGCAGCTTTCTGTTTTCAGCGATAATCTCTCTGAAAATGCCAAGCTCCTGAGGGTTTGGCAGTCTGCCCAGGAGAAGAAGATAAACGATCTCTTCATAGCCAAAACGCTTTTCGTCCATAGCGTTTGAAACAAGGTCGTTGATGTTATAGCCGCGGTAAACCAGCTCACCTTCTATAGGATACTTTTCACCCTCTGAAACCATGTAGCCGTGAACGTTACTGATATTTGTAAGGCCTGTAACAACGCCTGAACCGTCAGGGTTACGCAAACCTCTTTTTACTTCATATTTTGAATAGAGTGCAGGGTCAACCGAGTTTGTTTTTATAAAATTCTCGGTGAGTTTGCTCTTGAAATCTTCAACCATTGAAATTCTCCTTATTTTTACTTGAATGTTATCTTTTATGATACACCAATTTTGCAATTTTGTCAAGGAGATAATTAAAAAGTCGATTAAATGACCAAATTGTAAAAATACGTTGACAAATGTTGTTCAGAATTTGTAAATTATTGAAATTTCGGTATTTTGACGAGCGTTTATGCATATATTCAAATATAAAAAGAATCAGGAAAATCAATAAAGGGGAAGTTTTATATGAAATCAATTCTGCAAGTTTTGTTGTTTTTTGTTGCATTTTTGTATCTTGTGCCGTCAGCGATACTGCTTTGTCAGGGCAGGGTTCAAAACGAAAGCATAACCGCCGTATCATCCGGCGGGGTATATAAAACTCAAAGGATGTATGAAAGCATAAAAATACTTGATACCGTAAGCGGTGAGATACAAAGCTATCCGATAAAAGAATACATAATCTCCTCTCTTATGGCGCAGATACCCTATACCTTTGAGGATGAAGCCCTTTTAGCGCAGGGTATACTTGTAAATACCTATGCCATAAAGCGGATAGAAGCAGAAGCTCAAAGCCCGACAGCAGCTTTGAATGGTGCTCATCTGTCAGACGATTATTCAAAATATCTGCCCTTTTATACAAAAGATCAGGCGAGATTTATGTATAAAGAAAACTATCAAAGCGTTTATGAGAAGTTTGAAGAAATCGCCAAAACAGCACAAAAGTATATTCTCTGCTATGAGCAAGTGCCGATAAATGTTGCATTTCATTCAATCTCAGCAGGCAAAACAGAAAGCTCACAGTCAGCGTGGGGAGTAAGAGTTGAGTATCTCCAGTCAGCAGACAGCCAAAGCGATAAGCAGATAACGGGCTTTGAAGAGATAAAGGTGTTTACAGCCGACGAAATAAAAGCAAGGCTTGAGCAGAGCTTTGATATAACCTTTTCAAACCCAAAAGCAGACTGGCTTATAATCGTTGACAAATCAGAAAACGGATATGTAAGAGAGGTTTTGGCAGGAGATAATGGCACGAGCCTCTCAGGCGCGCAGATAGCCGCTACAATAAATCTGCGCTCACCGAATTTTACGATAAGCTATGATGACAAAACCGATAAATTCACCTTCTTGACCAAAGGCGGCGGTCACTTAGTAGGGCTGTCACAGTATGGTGCAAACACTATGGCAAAAGAAAACAAAACCGCCACAGAGATACTGACGCATTATTTTACCGCAACAGAGGTTCTGGAGATAGAGGCAGAAAAATTATAGGGGCAGAACCCAAAATCTGCATACAGCCTCAAAACTTTAAATACCTGCACATTTTAGCGGGCGATTCGTGAATCGCCCCTACAAATAACACGCCATCTGCGTATTGCAGATGGCGTGTTACATTAAATCGAATACATTTTTGCGAGGCGTTCATAAGAAAGCTTTCCGCCAAAGAGGTCTAAAGCAGAGCCTACTGTAAAGTTGAGTCTGCCACCGCTTAAGGTGTTTATCTTTTCTATATCCTCATAGGTTGAGATGCCGCCTGCGTAGGTGCAGGGGATTTTTGTAAAGGTTGAGAGAAGCTTTGCTACATCTTCTTCAATGCCGTTTGCCTTACCCTCGGTATCGACAGCGTGGATGAGATATTCATCGCAGTAGCCCGAAAGTTCTTCCAGGGATTTTTCTGAAAACTCAACCTCTGTGAAATTCTGCCAGCGGTCTGTAACGATATAATATTTACCGTCGCGCTTTCTGCATGAAAGGTCAAGAACGATGTTTTCCTTGCCTACAGCAGATACAAGTGCATCTAAATTCTTGTAATTTATCTGACCGTCTTTGAAAACAAATGAGGTTACGATAACGTGTGAAGCGCCCATTTTCAAAAAACGCTCGGCGTTCTTATCTGTGATTCCGCCACCTATCTGCATAGCGTTTTTGTAGGTGTCAAAAGCGAGGGCTGCCTGCTGACAGTCCTTTTCGTAATATTCACTTGTAACGGGATTTAATAGGATGATATGACCGCCCTTTAAGTTATCTCTTTTGTAGAGACCTGCGTAAAAATCAGCGTTTTTCTCTGAAACAAAATTTTCCTTTGCAAAATCCTCCTTGTCGGTCAGGGTTGAGCCTACTATCTGCTTTACTCTGCCGTTGTGAATATCTATACATGGCCTGAACTGCATTTTAATCTTCCTTTATGAATTTATTTGTCTTTTCGTTTTTAAAACCGCAAAACTCCGCATTTGATGCGTTTATGAGGTCGTTTGCACGCTGTGAAAGCGAGTAGAGCCTGCGCGCGTTTTCGCCAAGATTTTCTACATCTGAAACTGATGTTAATATCGGTGTTGTGCTTTTTACGTTCTTTAAAACCTCTCTGCCCTTGTCATTCATCGCTAGAATGCGGATATACGGCAGGTCATCCTGCATTTTGAAATCATCCTTTGTAACGCCTAAAAGCGCATATAAAACTACTCTGCGTATTCTTGCGTGAGTATAGCATTTTGTTTTTGCATTATCGTAAAGAGCGTTTAAACTGTCAGATTGAGAGATTGCAGATTTTATTCTTTTGTAAAGCCCCTGGTCACATTCGGGCAGGTTTAAAAAATAATCCTGCGAAAAGGTAGACAGGGTATATAAAAGCCCTCTTTGCGCATAAGATAAATCGCATGGCGAAAAATCAGCCTCGTATGGCAAAAGGCTTTTGTCAAGACAGCCTCTGAGCATCTGTTCTCTTATTAGCGATGCGCTTGCAAAATGCCCCGCAGTATCGCTGCTGTCGTGCAAAACGCCCTCTCTTTTTATGGTAAAAGGGGTAATGCTCTCATCGAGATTTCGCATATACTCTATCGCTAAAGTGTTATTTGGCGATGAAACTATCTCTCTGAGCGTTTTATCCTCAATAGCCTCGCTCAAGGCCTTAGGGTATGAAAGACCGCTTTTTAAGCCCTCTGAGAGCTTTTCTTCGCTCACTGCATCTATACACTTTTTCAAAGCTTTGGTATCTGCACATTCTGAACCGAATGACAGAGTATCAGCGCCAAGCACCTTTGCGATAAAAACCCCGGTCTTTGCAAAGCTCTGAGCGCCTGCACAGCAAAAAGGGCAGGGCAGCTCCGCTACTATATCAGCGCCGTTTTGCAAGGCGATTTTTGCTCTTTTGTACTTATCAGCGATTGCAACATTACCTCTTTGAACAACGTCACCGCTCATAATCGCAACAATAGCGTCAGCACCGTTTTGCCTTGTTTTTTCTATATGAAATTTATGCCCGTAGTGAAACGGATTGTATTCGCAGATGATTGCAGAAATTTTCATAAAAAGCTCCGTAAAACTCAATAGTCATTTGCCACAAAAAACGACAAATGATTTTATAAAATTGTGTAAAATGCAGAAAATGGTTTTTAGTTATTGATTTTTTCTGCTTACTGTTATAATATTAAATAATGGTATAAATGTCAAGTAATTTCATTATTGAAGGGAAGTAATTTTAATGAAAATTTTGGTAGTAAACGCCGGTAGCTCATCTTTGAAGTATCAGCTTATCGAAATGGATAACGAGCAGGTTATCGCAAAGGGCAACTGTGACAGAATCGGTATTGACGGTCACATCAAGCACACAACCTTTGACAACAGAACATTTGAAGCTGACTGCGCTTTCCCAACACATACAGAGGCTTTTGAAAAGCTCGTTGAGGTTTTGACAACAGGTGATGCTAAGGTTATTGATAATATGGCTGAAATTTCAGCAGTAGGTCACAGAATCGTGCAGGGTGCTGAAATCTTCTCAAAGACAACTTTGGTTACTGATGAAGTTATTCAGCAGATTGACGATTTGCAGGAACTTGCTCCTGTTCATAACCACCCACATGCTCTTGCATTATGGGCTTGTAAGAAGGTTATGCCGGCTACTTGCCCTCAGGCAGTAGTATTTGATACAGGCTTCCACCAGACAATGCCAAGAAAGGCATTTATGTTTGGTCTTCCATACGAAGATTACGAAAAGTATCATGTTAGAAAGTACGGCTTCCACGGTACATCACACAGATTTGTATCTCAGGCTCTTGCCCAGGCAATGGGTCGTGATGTAAAGGATCTTAAGATCGTTTCATGTCACCTCGGTAACGGCTCATCAATCACAGCTGTTGACGGCGGTAAGTCAGTTGATACATCAATGGGCTTTACTCCACTCGACGGTGTTGTAATGGGTACAAGAACAGGTTGTGTTGACCCATCAGCTGTAACATTCGTTGCAAGCAAGAGAGGCTTTACTCCTGAACAGATGAGCGATTATATGAACAAGAAGTCAGGCTTCCTCGGTGTATCAGGTATCTCATCAGATAACAGAGAGGTTTCAGCAGCTGCTGAAAAAGGTGATGACAGAGCAAACCTCGTAACAGAAATGCTTACATACCAGATCAAGAAGTATATCGGTTCATACGCTGCTGCTATGAACGGTCTTGACGCTGTACTCTTTACAGGCGGTATCGGTGAAAACGCAGCTTCAGTAAGAGCTGGCGCTTGTCAGGATATGGATTTCTTCGGCATCAAGATCGATGAAAAGTTAAATGCTGAAATCAGAGGTAAGCTGTGCAAGATTTCAACACCTGACTCAAAGGTTGAGGTTTGGGTAGTTCCAACAAACGAAGAGCTTCTTATCGCTAGAGATACTCTCGCTCTTTGCAAGGAAAACAACCTTTTATAATTAAAGCATAAAAGTAAAACAAAAACCGCAAGGATAATTCCTTGCGGTTTATTTTTATTTAAAAAGCTTTTTTAAAAGGTCTGTCATAATATCCATCTGCTCGTCTGTACCGATCGTTATACGCAGATAGTTGCTGATACCCTCCTTGTTGAAATGGCGGATATAAACGTTATTGTCGGCAAGATAGTTTTTTATCTCAAGAGCAGTTTTTTGTGGGTGAGTTGCAAACAAAAAGTTTGTAGCGCTATTTGTCATCTCAAAGCCCAGGTCTTTAAGCTCCTTTGATACTCTTTCTCTTGTTCTGACAACCTTCTGAGTTGTCGCTATAAAGTATTCTTCATCCATAACTGACGCTGTACCCGCTACAAGTGCTACGCTGTCAAGAGGGTATGAGTTGTAGCTGTCCTTTGCGGCGCGCAAAGCAGGCATCAGAGCCTTGCCGCAGCAGGCATAGCCGATTCTAAGCCCCGCCAGTGAGCGCGATTTTGAAAAGGTCTGAACAACGCAGAGGTTATCATATTCTTTTACAAGCTTTATTGCAGACTCGTTGCCAAAATCAATATACGCTTCGTCAACTATAACTACGCTGTCAGGGTTGCGTTCTATTACTTCTCTTACAAACCCGAGATTCTGGCAGATAGCTGTAGGCGCATTAGGATTTGCAAGAACAACGCCGCCGTTTTCTGAGCAAAAGTCGTTCACATCAATATCAAAATCATCCCTGAGCTTGAATGTCTTGTAAGGAATATCAAACATCTTGCACCATACAGGGTAGAATGAATATGTGATTTCAGGGTAGATAATAGGCTTGTCTGAATTGAAAAACGCTCTGAACGCAAGCGCTAAAACATCATCTGAGCCGTTACCGATAAAGAAATGCTCAGGTGTGAGCGAAAATTTTCTTGCAAGCGCCTGTCTTAAAATGTCGCTGTCAGCGCTGGGGTATTTGTTAAGCTCATTTGATGAAAACTCTGCAATTGCCTTTTTTACCATAGGGGAAGGCTCATAAGGGTTTTCGTTTGCGTTGAGCTTTATTATATCATCGTTCTTTGGCTGTTCGCCGGCGATGTATGGCTCAATATCTATAAGATTTTTCAAGAAGCCCTGCTGTGTATTAGTGGTTGTTTTCATAAAATTTCTCCAAACTGAAATTGTAAACATTATTGAATGATTTAATTATATCACTAATATATCGAAAATTCAACCATTAAAATTAATATAAAAGCTTGTAAAAGGCTTGCAAAAATAGTGATTATAGTGTATAATATACATAATAATAAAAAAGTGTGATATATTTTTAGCAAGATTCGTAATAAAATGTTCAAATTTTGAAGAAACGGGGGTGCCTGAATATGAGTGAAACTGTGGAAAATAGAAATTACAGAAAAAGAATAGCGGTACTTGTTGCCCAGGCTGATTCTATGTATCAGAAGTTTCTGATGTCAGGTATTCTCAGAGAAGCTGAGAAGAGAGATATGGATGTTGCGGTATTTGCAACATTTATTAAAATCTCCAACGCCGAAGATGCAAGTGCCGGTGAGTATAACATTTTCAATATTATAAATGACGATGTGTTTGATGGCTATATACTGGCTTCAGATACTATCAGAGAATCAGGCTGGCTTGAAAGAGTAGCTAAGAGGGTAAGGGATATTGCAGGTGATAAGCCGATAGTTTCTCTTGACTATGATGTTGAGGGCTTTGAAACCTTTATGACTGATGACTCTGACGGTGTTGAAAAGGTTATTGACCATCTGATCGATGTTCACGGCTGTAAAAAGATAAACTATTTCTCAGGCGAAAAGGGTCATCCTCATTCTGAAAGAAGAATCGTGGGCTATAAGCGCTCATTGCAAAAGCATGGCATTGCTTATGATGAAAACAGAGTTTTCTATGGCGGCTTCTGGCATGAACATATTGAAGAGTATATCGATATGCTCGAAAAATCTCCTGAGGGTATGCCTGAGGCGATAGGCGTTGTATCTGACCATAACGCTATCATTATGGCTGAATCGCTCATAAAGCGCGGCTACCGTGTTCCCGAGGATATTATAGTTGTAGGCTATGACCATATTGACGAGATTTCTGAGATTTTCGGCGGTGTCACAACCATTAAGAAGGCGTCTGAAACAACGGGCAGCAGAGCTGTAAGATACATCTATGAAACTATTACAGGTGAAAAAATAGACGAGCCGTTTGTTACTATTTCTCAGGATATTGTCAAAGGTGGTACCTGCGGCTGTGAGCCTGAGGTTACTGTTTATAACAAAAAGCGTAATATAAGCATCTATGATGGCGATTTTTCATTCTATTCTGGCTATAACTTTATGCTTGAGGATCTCATCAAGCAGACAACTACAAGGGAATTTTTCTGGACTATTGACTATTACAGAACCTTTGTAAAGGATTTTGATGGTATTTATATCGCTCTGAATACCGACTGGGAGGGCGGAACAAGTATCGAAAATGAAGAATACAGAACGCTTGGCTATACAGATGAAATGATTCTGATGTATAAGCGTGATTCTCAGGTTCACAGAGTAGAGCTTGGCAACTTTGATACAAAGCTGATTTTACCTGATCTGTATCAGCCTCGCGAAAAGCCTGCAGTATTCTACTTTATGCCTGTCCATTTCCAGCAAAGAGCGTTTGGCTATATAGCTCTTATGTATGAGGGCAAGCCGGTGGTATTCAATCCTGACTTTGGCTTCTGGGTAAAGTATGTAAATGCATCTTTAGAATCCCTGCGCCGTCATAACGTTATGAAAAAGCTCAATTTCGCCCTTGAAGAAATGTATCAGAAGGTTGAGAAGGAAGCTATAACGGATATGCTCACAGGCATCAATAACAGAAATACCTACAACCGCTTTGCTGACGCTATGTATAGTAAGGCAATGCGCGATAACAGCTATTTCTTTGCACTGTTTGCTGACCTTAACAATTTAAAATACATCAACGACTATTACGGTCATGACCATGGTGATGACGCTATCGTTGTAGCGGCTGAGGCTATAAAGTCTTCATGCGTCGGCAATGAAAAGTGCTTCAGAATCGGTGGCGATGAATTTGTAATCGTCGGCTGCGGTATGTATACCGAGGATATTGTAAACGAGCATTACAGAGCTATCGAGAAAAAGCTCAATGATTTCAACGAGCGCTCTGAGCATGAATACAATATCAGCATAAGTCTTGGTGCAACATATACAGCCTGCCATCCAAGTATTCCTGTTGAACGAGTGCTCGCAGAGGCAGACCAGAAGATGATTGCAGTCAAAAAGGCAACAAAGGCATCGCCTGATTACATAAACGTAATCTTAAAGCCTAAAAAGAGATAAAAATAAAGCCTTGCAGAAAATGCAAGGCTTTTTCTTTTTTATATTACATTACCTTCATACCGTTTATAATACATTCAAATCTGATACCAAGCTTTAATGCGCATTTCTGACAGAGCATCATACGACCTAAGAATATCTGGAAATATTCTACAACAGATGAGATGTTTGTATCAATTACAAGGTCTAAGATGAGCGCTGTATCATCGGGGTTAAAGTAAACGCTTGAGGTTTCAGCGGCATAGTTTACTCTGTCGTGAATGTCAAACGAAACGGGCTCCATATTCCTCACCCTTGAACGTCTGACGTCTGTTTTGTCAGCAATAATAAGAGCGCATATCATAGGGTTTAAGGTTTCTGCAGTGCCCTCGTCGTGATGCCCGATAGCTGAAACGATCTGAGCTATCTCTTCAGGCGGAACGTTTATTTCATTTAAAAGATTGAATGCTAAAATTGCGCCGTGCTGAGCGTGGCCCTGACGGTTTACAAGGTTTCCTATATCGTGCATGTATGCGGCGATCTTTGTAAGCTCAACTGTTCTTTCGTCATACCCTAACGTATCTAAAATCATAGCGGCATTTTTTGCAACATATTCAACATGGGCATAAGAATGCTCTGTATAGCCCATAGCGTTTAAAACGTAGTCGGCCTTTTCAACATAGGTCTTAATGGTGGGATTTGTCTTTATATACTGATATGTTATGTTACTCATAATTTACGTCCTTTCTATAAAAGCGGTGAGAAGAGCTTGATAACTCTGTAGAAAAATCTGTTGAAGGCGTTTTTCTTTTGGAGATACCCTTCGTCAATCTCCTGACATTTTTCAAGCGTTTCCATAAAATCTTCCCTGAGTGCCTTAGCACAGCTTGATTTATACATCAGTATGCCATTTTCAAAGTGAAGATAAAAGCTTCGAAAATCAAAGTTTGCAGTACCTACAACGCAGATGTTGTCGTCGGATATTACCGATTTTGCGTGAATAAACCCTGGGGTGTATTCATAGATCTTAACTCCTGCTTTCAAAAGCGTCGGGTAGTTTGAGCGGGTAACCATAAATACTGTTTTCTTATCGGGGATATGCGGAGTTATTATCTTTACATCAACGCCGCTCTGCGCTGCGATACAAAGAGCAGATACCATTTCGTTATCTAAAATCAGGTAAGGCGTTGAGATGTATACATACTTTTTGGCGTCGTTTATAATATTCATATAGCAGTATTTGCCGGGTAGGTCGTTTGTTATAGGCCCGTCAAAAAGAGGCTGAACAAAGCCGTCATCCTCGCATGCCTTTGTTGCAAGATACTGGGTATACTCAAGCGGTGAACGGTCTTTCTTGTAGCGCTCTGAAAAATACCATAGCTGTAAAAATGCTATAGTCAGCCTTGAAACTGCAAGACCTTCTATCATAACGCCGTTGTCCTTCCAGTGGCCGTGGCGCTCTTTTACATTTATATACTCGTCAGCGAGGTTGATACCGCCCGTAAAACCGACATTGCCGTCAATGATGAGCAGCTTTCTGTGGTCGCGGTAGTTTAAGAATGAGTCGAGCGACGGACGGAAACGGTTGAAGAGCTGAACCTTGATACCCTGCTTTTGTAAAAATGACGGATATGAAACAGGCAAAAGCTGTATAGTACCCATATCGTCATATAAAACTCTTATATCAACGCCAGCCTTTGCCTTATCGATAAGTATCTTTAAAATGTTATCCCACATTATTCCCTGGTCGATGATGAAGTATTCTAAGAAAATAAACCTTTCGGCCTTTTTGAGCTCTTCTAAAACTCTTTCAAAATAAACCTCGCCGCTTTTTAAATACTCGGTTTTTGTCCCCTTGTAAACGGGGCAGATAGCGGCATTCTGAACATATCTAAACTGTCTTGCGATATCAGGGTTTTCATATAAAAGCTGAGCCATAACCTCTTTGTTTTGCGGGGTTACAGAGGATATTGAATCCTGATACTTTGAAAAACGCTTTCTGATGCGGTGATTGATGTTCTGCCTGCCGAAAATAAGATAAAGCGGTGCGCCAAAAATCGGGAATACAAGTATCGGGATGATCCACGCTATTTTAAACGACGGATTTGACTCGTCATTTACAATACTCACAACTAAAAGCAGAGAAATAACAGCCATAACAAAATAATAGATGTAGAAATTTTCTACAAAATAAATAAGACCGAACAGTATAAATAAAATCTGCAGTAAGATTAAAATACAGGTTATAAAGAGTCTGCCCGCAAAAAAGCGCAGCAGCTTTTTTAAGAATTTTGTCATTGCTACTTCTCCTTTCTTTTGAGTATAATCAACCTATTATAATTAGTATACAGCTAAAATGAACAAAATGCAAGAAAATTAAAAATAAATATATCAAAGTTTCAAAAGCATAGTTTAGTTTCAAATTTTGATATTTCTGTTTAAGAAAATGCATTGACCGCTTTGTATTTATGATGATATACTTGAAATGTAAACCTATGTTAAAGTTCAAATATTATATCTGAGGGGGATTTTAATATGTCAGTAAAAACACTTTTCTGCAGCGACTGGGAATTCTGTAAATGTGAGTTCGGCGCTCAGTACAGAAGTGATCTTGATTTTAAGCCTGTTGATATTCCGCATGACTGGCTTATCCACGATACTCTTAATCTGTATGAAACCTCAACCGGTATCTACAGAAAGAGATTTTCATACAAAAAAAGTGAAGATACCATAACCTCTGTCCGCTTTGAGGGCGTGTATATGGATACTACGGTTTACTTAAACGGCAGCGAGGTAGGTCAGTGGAAATACGGCTACTCAACCTTTGAGTTTGACATTACTGAATATATCAAGGATGGCGAGAATGAGCTCGTTGTAAAGGTTGACCATCATAGCCCTAATACCCGTTGGTATTCGGGTGCTGGTATCTACAGAAAGGTTTACCTTTTTGAAAGAAGGCGCTCTCATATTCTGCCTGACGGTATCTATACCTCAACCAAAAAGGTATCAGGCGGCTTTGAGCTTTTGGTATCAACAGAAAGCGCAAGACCTGAAGGGGTTGATTTGTGGCATTACAATATCCGCTCAACAGTTTATGACCTTAGCGGTAATGAGGTAGCCTCTGTTACATCAAAGGCTTGTGCCTGCGATAGATCTTGCATTGATGAGCTTGTTTTAAAGGATGGCTACAGCTACTCGGTAACTCATCAGAATATTTTCGTTGAAAATCCAAAGCGGTGGGATGTAGAGCAGGGCAATCTCTATACTGTAAAAACCGAGCTTTTGGTGAATGGAGAGGTCGTTGACAGCGAGAATACAAGAGTAGGTTTTAAAACCTTTGAATTTACAACTGATAAAGGCTTTTTCATAAACGGTAAGCATCTCAAGCTTCACGGCTGCTGTGAGCATCACGATCTGGGTGCGCTGGGTGCCGCTGTAAACCGCGCGGCTATTAAAAGAAAGCTTGTAAAGCTCCGTTCAATGGGTATCAATTCTATCAGAACCTCCCACAATATGCCTGCAAAGGAATTTATGGAGCTTTGCGATGAAATGGGCTTTCTGGTAGTTTCAGAAGCGTTTGATATGTGGGAACGACAGAAAACGACCTACGATTACGCAAGATTTTTCAAGCAGTGGGTTTCAAAGGATGTAGCTTCATGGGTAAGACGTGACAGAAACCACGCTTCAATTATAGCCTGGAGTATCGGCAACGAAATTTACGATACCCACGCTGATGACAGAGGGCAGGAGGTTACTACCTTACTTTACAGCCTTGTCAGAAAAAATGACTACCGTGCAAACGGCTATGTTACAATAGGTTCAAACTATATGCAGGGTGAAAACGCTCAGAAATGTGCTGACATTATAAAGCTGGCAGGCTATAACTACGGCGAGCGCCTCTACGATGAGCATCATAAAAAGCACCCTGACTGGATGATTTACGGCAGCGAAACAGCCTCAGTCGTTCAGAGCCGCGGCATCTATCATTTCCCGCTTTCAAAGGTTATTTTAGCTGATGATGACGAGCAGTGTTCATCGATTGGTAACTGCGCTACTGCATGGGGTGCGAGAAATACAGAGGCTTGCATCATTCCTGACAGAGATGCAAAATACTGTGCAGGTCAGTATATCTGGACAGGTTTTGACTATATCGGTGAGCCTACTCCATACTCTACCAAAAACAGCTACTTCGGTCAGATTGATACAGCGGGCTTCTATAAGGATAGCTACTATGTTTTCAAATCTGAATGGACAGATTACAAAAAAGCTCCGTCTATACATATCTTCCCTCACTGGGATTTCAACTGCGGACAGCTCATTGATGTTCGTGTTACAACAAATGCTCCGAGCTTAGAGCTTTTCTTCAATGGCAGATCTCTTGGCAAAACTCACATCGACCACGCAAACGGTAAGGTCTTGACAGGCGATTACAGCCTTGGATATACCCCCGGCGAGCTTGTGGCTGTAGCGTATGATGAATACGGCAAGGAAATTGCAAGAGACAGGGTTTCATCCTTTGGTGAAACTGAAAAGTTCCTTGTAGAGTGTGATAAAAAAGAGCTTCTGGCAAACGGCGAGGATATGATCTTTGTAGAGATCTCAGCACTTGACAGGGATGATAATTTTGTTGCAAACGCCAACAACAGAGTTAATGTTACAGTATCAGGTGCAGGTAGACTCTTAGGTCTTGACAATGGTGATTCTACCGACTACGATCAGTATAAAACTACTTCCCGTCGTCTGTTCTCGGGCAAGCTCCTTGCTATGATTGGCGCTACAGACAGAGTAGGCGACATAAACGTTGAAATTTCAAGCAAGGGTCTAAAAACTCAGAAGATAAAGCTCACAGCTGTAAAGAGCGATATCGACAGCGGCGTTTCATTCGGTGAAAACTGCTCGCTGCGTGACGCTGAATGTAAAAATCAGTCAGCAGATGTTCCTGTAAGAACAGTAAAGCTCTCTTGCGATAACAGAGAGCTCGGCGTTGGTAACGAAGAAGCAGTTGTTGATGTTGAGGTTTTACCTGCAAACGCTTCTTATGCAGACCAGATTGAATACCGCATTACAACAGATATCGGTATCGTATCAAAGGTTGCAACTATAACAAAGGTTGAAAACGGCAAGGTCTACATCAGAGCAAACGGTGACGGCGAGTTTTTCCTCAGAGCACTTTGTAAAAACGGAACAAACAAGTATCATATGATTTCAGTTTTACCGTTTACCGCTCAGGGTCTTGGCAGTGCGCTTGTTGACCCTTATGAATTTGTAACAGCGGGTCTGTTCACAGTTTCAGAGGGCAAGGCTATAAACGGCATTGAGCAGGGTATGTCATTCACTCAGGAAAAAACCTGGTTTGGTTTTGAAAATGTTGATTTTGGTATGGCAGGCGGTCAGAGAGTAACCCTACCTGTATACTCAAATATGAACACTCCTACAAGGCTGTGGTTCTATGACGGTATCCCCGGTGAGGGCGGCGAGCTTATCGGCGATTTTGAATACAACAAGCCTCCGAAGTGGCTTACATATACGCCTGATACCTTTACTCTCACAAAGCGCTTAAAGGGTATTCATACCTTTGTTATCATGGGTATGAACGGCGCTACAGTAAAGGGCTTTGAGTTTGAAAAGCTTTCTAAGGAAACTGCCGAAATTGACGCTGTTGATAATCTGAGCATTTACGGCGATAAGTATACTGTAAATAAAGATGATGTTACAGGTATCGGCAACAACGTTGTTTTATCATTCGGTGAATTTGATTTTGAAAAAGCGCCGTCAAAGCTTCATATCTGCGGTAAATCCGCCCTTGAGAAAAACAGCATAAACCTCTGCGTTACAAAGGATGGCAATACAAAACGTATCCTTATTGAGTTTGAAGGCTGCGCGGAGTATACCGACAGAGTGTTTGATATTGAGGGCGTTGAGGGCAATTGCGAGCTTTCATTTACCTTCTTACCAGGTACTGATTTTGACTTTAAGTCATTCAGATTTGAGTAAATCATTTACTATTATTCATAATTTGAAATGCCCGTCAGGCGAAAGTCTGGCGGGTTTGTTTTTTTCAAGATGCGAAAATACGCTATTTTATTCGTTAAAACTATACAAAAAACTGCCTAAAATTTCTATTTCAAACTTTGATATTTTGTTGACAATTTATATATTATTATGATATAATTTTATATTAGAATAGTATGCTTATGCCGCCTTGAAAAAAGGCAATGAATACATCAAATACTTGGGAGGATTACAATGAACAAGCAACTCAATTATGGTAACTACCAGGCTTACCGCGAAACCATTGATAAGCTGACAGCCAGCCTGACATCTTTGCTCGATTTGTCAGAGCAGGTATCTCTTACCCATACAGCGCAGTCTGTAAAAGAAACTCTCGACAAGGCTCTCGATGAACATTTCGAGGTAGCTATTGTCGGTGAATTCAAAAGAGGTAAATCAACTCTTATCAACGCTATGCTTGGTAAAGAGGTTCTGCCTGCTGACGTTTTGCCGGCAACTGCAACCTTAAACCGTGTAACCTACAGCGAAACTCCTTATGTTTCTGTTGAATACAAAAACGGCGAGATTGAAAACGTAGATATTAACGAGCTTGAAAACTACGTTACAAAGCTTACATACGAGTCAGAAATCAAGGCTGAAACTGTAAAGGAAGCTACAGTTTACTATGATACAGATTTCTGTAGAAATAATGTTGATATTATTGATACTCCTGGTCTTAACGATGATGAACAGATGACAAATGTTACATTATCTATCCTTCCTGAAATTGACGCGGCTGTATTTGTAATTTCAGCAAACTCACCTTTCTCACAGTTTGAAAAGGAATTTCTGGAAAAGAAAATGCTTACTTCTGACGTAGGCAGAATTATCTTTGCAGTAAACTGCTTTGGCACATTCTCAAGAGAGGATGAAAAGAAGATCGTTGAAACTGTAAGACAGAGAATTACCCGTTACGTTATGGAAAAGGCTATGAAGGTAATGGGCGAGGATTCAAGAGAATTTGCAGTTTACAAGAGAAAGATCGGTACTCCTAGAGTTATCGGCGTATACGCAAAGCAGGCGCTTTTGGCAAAGCAAAACGGCGATACTGCGGCTTTGGAAGACAGTAACTTCCCTGCATTTGAAGAAGCGCTCGAAACAATGCTTACAAAAGAGCGTGGTCTTATCACCTTGCATATCCTTGCAAACAAGATCACAAACGCAGGTAAGGAAGTTCTGAATACTGTTGTACTTCAGGAAAATGCTCTCATGATGGAAAATGATGAGTTTATGGAAAAGTACAGAACAGCTATCGAAGAGATTGACGAAATCAGAAACAAGAAGAGAGCTGAGTTTGTAAGAATCAATGAAGCTGCAAACAGAGTATTTGCTGACTTACAGCCTCTTATGGATAACTACTGGGTTGAAATCGACCAGACAGCTATGGATGTTATCGATAATTTCCCTATGTCTGCTGAAGACTTGAAGAAGGAAAGATTAAAGCTTGTTTACGATAAGCTTACAGAAAAGATTAAAGAAAGCATTCAGAATAAAGCACAGCTCATCTGTGAACAGATTCAGAATGAGATCAACATCGCTCTTTCTGATGAAACTGAAAGACTTCAGGAATTTGAAGACGAGTTCTTTGAATCTGTAAACAAGATTCAGGAAATGTTTATGGTCAACAAGAAAATAAGCCGCAACGGCGGTGCTGTTGACCAGCTTATCGGTGCGGCTATCGGCGCTACAGGTACAGGCGGCTTGTTCATAGGCTTCAGAGAAGCCGGTGCAAAGGGTGCATTACTCGGCGGTATCACAGGCGCTGCAGGCTTCTTTGCGTCATATTTCCCTGCAATGTTCTTTGCGGGCTTCTTAGGAATTACAACTGGCCCTGTTGTACTCTGCCTTATGGCTTTTGCAGGTCTTGCAGGTACATTTACAGGTAAGTTTACAGTAGATAAGTTCCTGACTCAGGAAAGAATTGATAAGTTCAAGGCTGATTTCAAAACTCAGGTAAGAAAGCAGTTCCACGAAATGAAGATCAATACCGACTTCTCAGAATCAGTTCGTAAGCAGGTATTCACAGCGTTTGAAGGATTAAAGAAGAAGATTGAAACTGAAACAGAAATCATTCTCTGCGATACTCAGAAAACTCTCGATAACCTCAATACTCTCAAGGCTGAAAAGAAGAACGTTTCTGAAAAGGAAATGGAAAGACTTCACGGTGTTGCAGATGCCGCAAGTAAGATTTTAACAGACGCTTACGCTATGCGTCGTGAGCTTACAGGTGCGCTGTCAGACAGCGGTATGGCAATTCCTGAGCTTGAAAAGAAGGATGAAACTGCTGAAGGCGCAGAGGCAACTGAAGCAACAGAAAATACAGAAGCTACAGAAAATACAGAAAGTGAAGCTGTAACAGAATAGTCAATAACGGAGGATAATCTATGCAAAACAGTAATCCGCTGCTTCGAATTGACACCAGCTTCAGATCGTATTTAAATGCGTTTACCCGTTCGTTCAAAAATCACGTTGTGGGTGACGGTGCGCTTGACTACGCTTTTGACGCAGATTTTGCTGTCAGACAAAAGATAAATGGTCTGTCAGGCTGGTCGAAGCTTTCGAAGTGTATTACTACAAATGATATAACACAGGAGGCTAAAAACCTCTTCTCAAGAGTTTCTCAGGCAGGCTCTTTAAAATACCCTGAGATCTATGATATCGTTAAAAAATGCTCTGAGCGATTAGAGCTTAATTTACCAACAGTTTTTGTAAGAAACGATACTGACAAGCCTATGCTTTACTCAATTGCCAGCGAAGTTATTGAGCCTTGTATCGTTATTACAGAGGCAATGCTCTCAAAGTATACTGCTAAAGAATTACAGCTTTTAATAGGCTGTGAATGTGGCAGGATCCAGAATAACCACAGCGTTTACAATATGGCGTGCACCTACCTTAGTTTTACAAAGAACGGTTATAAGCCCATAAACCGCTCTTATGAATCGGCTATCAATAATCAGGTTATCTGCGCTCTGGTTGAATGGGTGAGATATGCAGAAATTACCGCTGACAGAGCGGCAATGATCTGTCTTGACAGCCCATCTGAATTTATCGATACAATGGCAGGTATCTACAGAAAAGGCTACGTTGACCAGTATGGTAAAACAGAAAAGGAAATCAATACTGCGAGAATTTTACAGCTTGCAGATGAGCTTCATATGGTAGCTGCCCGTCAGCTCAAGGTTGAGGATAATTTAAACCGTACAGAGTCAAGGCTCTTGTGCGCTTGTGAGTTTTTAAACAGCGATGCTTTATACCGCTGGAGAAAAGATTTATCTTATGGCGGTATTCATGCGACAGCGCCTCAGGTATGCGATATCAGATGTAATATGATATTAGATTCAACAAAGGGGGTTAAGTAGAGAATGCTCAACGATAACAACTACGAGCTTGCCGAGCAGGATATAGAGTTTGTCCGCTCAAAGCTTCATATTCTCACACAAAACCCCGAGCTTGGTCAGCTTTTAGGTGAAGACTTTGCAAAATCCCTTTTAGAATGGGAGCAGAGGATCGCCAAAAAGTGTGACGAGCCGTTTACCCTTGTTATTTTAGGCGATTTCAAAAGAGGTAAGAGTACAATTATAAATGCACTACTCGGTAAAGAGCTTGCCCCTGTAAATGTAACGCCTGAAACCTATACTATCAATGAGATTTCATACGGTGAAACTCCGTCAGTTGAAGCAGTTTTACTTGACGGTACAAGAATTCCTCTGACGATCGATCAGATCACAAGAGAAAAGATCGAGCCTTTGATGGCAACTTTTAAAAGCAAGGTAGATTACCTTGATATCAGGGATAATGCGCCTATTTTAAAGGAGATGCGTATCGTTGATACTCCAGGTCTTTCTGACCTTGATGACCTTGACCGTCAGGTTGAGGGTTACCTTGTCAATGCCGATGCTATTATCTATGTAGCGTCAGCTCTTCTGCCGTTTTCAGAGTCAGAGCAGATGTTTTTGCTCTCTCATATTCAGCCTCAGCGCTTTGGTATGCTGTATGTGCTTGTAAATATGATTGACGCTATGCAGACAAAGGCTGATGTTGATAAGATTATGAAGCGAATTGTTGAGCGCAGTGAGGCTGTTGTTCCGAATGCTGTAGTATTTGGTATCAGCGGTGCTGATGAGCTCAGGCGCAAAACAAATATGCCTCGTATCGAGGGCAAGGATTTTGCCGATTTCTATGAAAACGAGTTCTTGAAATTTGAGGTTTCACTAAAGCGCGATATCATTATGCAAAAGGATGTTATCCGCCGAAAGAGAGTTCTGGGTATGCTGTGGCAGATGCTTGAGCAGGTTTCAGCTCATACCAGAATGTTTGGCGAGATGGCAACTCTTGACAGATTAAAGCTTGAAGAAATTTCAAAGCAGTTTGAAGAGGAATGTAAGTATCTTGAAACTGCCCTTGAAAACAAAAAGCCTATTATTCATCTCAACATCGTTGAAATGCAGCAGGAAGCTGAAAGATGGATGTATGAATTCTTTGCAAAGCTAAGAGAAAGTGTGCTCGAGTGCCGTCCTGACGAGTCAGGTCAGAGCGATATTACAGCGGGCGATGTTCAGAAATACTTCTATTCATTTTTAATGGATAAGGTAGGCGAGGCTTACAGAACCTGCCTTGATGCTCATAAGGATAAGATAAACGAAATAGTTGATGATATGAGCCAGCAGCTTGCTAAAAAGCTCGGTCTTGCAAATCTTTCGGATATTTCACGTTCAACCTCTGTTGACAGACTCATGAGCGAGCTCAAGCGTAAGGTTACCCGTTCGGTTATGGATGTAAAGCAGTTTGGTACAAGCGAAACCTTCCCTGCAGGTACAATGAGCTCATTCAAGGATATTATGAAGAAGAAAAGCTATGTTGAGATTATCGATATTACGCTTGAAAACTACAACGATATCCGTAACAATACCGTCAAGGATATGCAGAAGGCTTATGAATTCTTAGAAAAAGAAGCAGTACAGAGGCTTGATGATATCTACAGCTATCAGGAAAAGCTCGGTCGTGAAACTATTGCTCAGGCAAGAGATATGGTATCAAGATATGATAATGATAAAATTACATCTATCATCTCCGATGCTTATGACGTTTTAGCGAGCGCTTCTGAGGTTATGGAAAAATACGGTCTTTCCAATGAGGAAGAAGAATAAACTATTTAAAACCGTCTGCATTTGTAGACGGTTTTTTTATGTCAGTATTGCAAAGATTGATATTAAAAGTTGAACATTTATACTGTGAAAATATGCTGATATTCCGCGATGTGTAATGTGTTTTTGCACATTTGTACAGCTCTTTTCGATACATGGCAAAATCGTGCTATGATATGTCTTTTTTATCATAACATAACGGCGTTTACTGTGATAAAATAAAGGCATAAATCAAACCGAGGTGTTTTTTATGATATACAAAAATCCGATAGTAAAAGGCTTTTATCCTGACCCTAGCGTATGCTATGCAAACGGCAGATACTATATGGTCTGCTCAACCTTTCAGTATTTTCCGGGAGTTGCTTTATTTGAAAGTGATGACCTTGTAAACTTCGAGCAGATAGGTTACGTTTTGACAAGAGAAAATCAAGTAATGCTTCACGATATAAACAGCTCAGGCGGTGTTTTTGCGCCAACTATCCGCTATAACAACGGCAGATTCTATATGGTTACAACAAACGATACAACCCATCAGAATTTCTACGTTTATACCGATGATATCTACGGCGAATGGTCTGACCCGATTTATGTTATGCAGGGCGGTATCGACCCATCTCTTTTCTTTGAAGATGGCCGCTGCTACTTTATGTCAAACGGCTGTGATGATGAGGGTAAAGGCGGTGTTGTGCAGTGTGAGATTGATATAAAAACGGGCGAAAAGCTCTCGCCTTCAAAATGCATCTGGCAAGGCTCGGGCGGCAGATTTTTAGAAAGCCCTCATCTTTATAAAATAGGCGATTACTACTATCTTATGGCAGCAGAGGGCGGTACGGAATATGGGCATATGATAACCTACGCCCGCGGCAAAAGCGTATGGGGCGAGTTTGAAAATTATCCTCTAAACCCCGTGCTTACAAACCGCAACAAAGCGCCATACATCATTCAGGGCATCGGCCACGGTGACTTGATTTATAAAGAACAAACTGATGAATGGTTTATTTTATCCTTAGGCTTTCGTCAGCAGCATATCTGGATGGCTTATCATCATTTGGGCAGAGAGGTTTTCTTGACCCCGGTAGAATTTCACGATAACGGCTGGTTTACAGCGGGCGACGGTACAACCGATGAAAGCTATGAAATCAAAGGCGATTTTGAGCAGAAGCCTTTGAAGGACTACACCTTTGAAACTACAAAATGGGATATCGACTGGTGCTTTATCCGTCACCCACAAATGCAAAATTATGAGCTTTCCGATAAAAAGGCTGTACTTCATGGCAGTGAGATTACTCTCAACGAGGCAAAGTCACCTACCTTTGTAGGCGTGCGACAGCGTGATTTTGAGTTTAATCTGTCTGTTGACATCAAAAACATAAACGGCGAGGGCGGCGTATGTGCATATATGAACGAAGCCGAGCATTACGAGGTAGCGGTTGTTGACGATAACGGCGCTAAAAAAGCGATTCTGCGTCTTAACATCGGCGGTATACATCATATTCAGAATGAAGTTTTACTCGATGACAGCAGAGCCAAGCTCACTGTGCGAGCTGATAATTTCAACTATTATTTCTCCGTTTTATGTAACGGAAAAACCTGCGATTTAGGCGCAGGCGCCTGCAAATACCTCTCAACAGAGGTTTCAGGCGGCTTTACAGGTGTTCTACTAGGCTTATACGCATCAGGCGGTACAACCGAGTTTGAAAATTTCTCATTAAAATACTAAAGTTAAAGGCTTGTGGGTAAAACCACAAGCCTTTTTTAAGGTGTGATACTTGATAATTTGCAAAAAATGTGTTAAAATATAGGATATGTGAAAACGATTTTAAAAATTATTAATTTCTGAAAGGAATGAATATAAATGCGAAGCGGTGGTATGCTTCTTAGCGTTTCGAGTTTGCCTAATAATTACGGTATAGGCTCATTCGGCAGATCAGCTTTTGATTTTGTGGATTTCTTGAAAAAGTCAGATCTGCATTACTGGCAGGTATTGCCTATGTCGCCAACTAGCTATGGCGATTCGCCCTATCAGTCATTCTCAATAAATGCGGGCAACCCTTATTTTATTGACCTTGATACTCTCTGTGCAGAGGGCTTGCTCAAAAAGAGTGACTATTCAAGAATTAAGTGGTCAGACGATAAGCGATATGTCGATTATGGCAGACTTTACGAAAAGATATTTCCTGTATTCAAAAAGGCTTTTGAGCGCTTTGATACAGAAAATGAAGCGTTTGTGAGATTCTGCGAAAATGAAAAAGAGTGGCTTTGCGACTATGCTTTGTTTATGGCGCTCAAGGATGCTCACGGCGGTAAAGCGTGGACAGAGTGGGAAAAGCCGCTTTTTCTTGCAAAGCCTGACGCGGTCAAAAAAGCAAGAACAAAATACAAGAATGAAATTTTGTTCTGGCAGTTTTTACAATTCAAATTTTACGAGCAGTGGGGCAAGCTAAAGGCGTATGCAAATGAAAACAATGTAGAAATTATCGGTGATATTCCTATCTATTGTGCGCTTGACAGCGTTGATGTATGGCTTTCGCCAGAGCTTTTCTTGCTCGATGAAAAGAAAAATCCTATAGATGTTGCAGGCTGTCCGCCTGACTATTTCTCACCAAAGGGTCAGCTCTGGGGAAATCCTCTGTATCGTTGGGATTACCACGAAAAAACCGGCTTTGAATGGTGGATAAAGAGAATAGCTTTTGCAACAAAGCTTTATGATGTAGTCAGAATAGACCATTTCAGAGGCTTTGCGGGCTACTATGCTATCCCGTTTGGCAGTGAAGATGCAGTTGTTGGCGAATGGAGAAAAGGTCCTGGTTATGCATTGTTTGAAGCTGTAAACAAGGCTTTGTCAAAGCCAAGAATTATCGCTGAGGACTTAGGCTTTTTGACAAAGGATGTTACAAGACTTCTCAAAAAATGCGGTTTTCCGGGTATGAAGGTGTTGCAGTTTGGCTTTGATGCTGATGCTTCATCAGACTATCTGCCTTGTAACTATAAAACTTCAAACTGTATCGTGTATACAGGTACTCACGATAACGATACAGCGCTTGGCTGGGCAAATACTGCTGATAAGAAAAACGTAAAGTTTGCGCTTGAGTATGCAGGCTTTAAGCGCAAAAAGGATATTCCGCTAGCACTCTTAACGCTTGCGTGGTCATCTGTGGCTGATACGGCTATTATTCAGCTTCAGGATGTTTTGGGGTTATCCTCTGAGGGCAGAATGAACATTCCGTCAACTATCGGTACAAACTGGCGTTTCAGAGCGCTGGAGAGTGATTTTTCTGACGAATTATCACAGCTTCTGAGCACATATACTGCTCGCTACAACCGAGTAGTAAAGCCAAAGAAAAAATCAAAAAAGAAATAAAAGGTGATAAAAATGGGTTATAATTTTGATAAAACTGCTTTTGCAAAGGGTGTTATGGCGCGCCTTGGCGATAAGTTTTCAACCGATATAAAAAATGCGCTCGTATGGCAGCTTCACGATGCTATCTCAGATGAGGTAATGAGCGAAATTTCCGATAACTGGAAAATGAGCCAGCGCTTGCATACCGAGGGCAGAAAAGCTTGTTATTTTTCAATGGAGTTTTTAGTGGGCAGAGCGATTTACAATAACCTTCTGGTTTTAGGTCTTACAGATACTGTAGATGAAATGCTCAAGGAAAACGGCAGAAGCCTCTCGGAGCTCGAAGAAATCGAAGATGCAGCACTCGGTAATGGCGGTCTTGGCAGACTTGCAGCCTGCTTTTTAGATTCTGCTGCAACTCTCAATTTGCCGCTTGACGGCTACGGTGTAAGATACAAGTATGGTCTTTTCAAGCAGTCAATAGTTGATGGCTTCCAGAAAGAAGAGGCTGATAACTGGACAAAGTATGGTGACCCTTGGTCAAAGAGGGTTGATGCTGATACTGTTACTATCTCATTTGCAGATGGCGATGTTTTGGCTGTTCCATACGATATGCCGATCATCGGCTGTAAAACAAACCATATCGGCAATTTAAGACTGTGGCAGGCTGAGCCTGTATGCGACTTCGACTTTGACCTTTTCAATAAGCAGGATTATCAGAATGCTGTAAGAGAGAAAACTGATGCTGAAAATATCTCACGAGTTTTGTATCCTAATGACGATACCGAGGCAGGCAAGATTCTGCGCTTAAAGCAGCAGTATTTCTTCTGCGCTGCATCCCTTTGCGACCTTATCAAAAAGTATAAGGCTACCCACGGTGATATGTCAAAGCTTGCAGATTTTATCACAGTACAGCTCAACGATACTCACCCTGTAATCTCTATCCCTGAGCTTATGCGAATTTTATGCGATAACGAGGGTATGAGCTTTGACGAGGCTTTTGAGATTACAAGAAAGGTTTTCAACTACACAAACCATACAGTAATGGCAGAAGCGCTTGAAAAGTGGAGTGCTAACCTTATAAAGAAGATATTGCCTAGAGTTTATGAATACATCGTTCTTATCAACGAGCGTTTTATCAGAGATATGTATAATAAGGGTATCGATAAGAAAACTACCGAGGATATCAAGATCATCTCTGATAATATGGTGAGAATGGCAAACCTTGCTATTTATGCTTCATCATACACAAACGGCGTTGCAAGAATTCATACCGAGATTTTGAAGGATGACGTTTTGAAGGATTGGTATAAGATATATCCTGAGCGCTTCCAGAACAAAACAAACGGTATTACTCAGCGCAGATGGCTCGCTCTTTGCAATAAAGAATTATCAGCCCTTATTACAAGGCTTCTTGGCAACGATGACTGGCAGATTGATTTGTCACAGCTCAAAAAGCTTGAAAAGTATGCTGATGATAAGGCTGTACTTGATGAATTTATCGCAATCAAGAATACAAAGAAAGCACAGCTTGCCGACTTTATAAAGGCTCATGACGGTATCGCGATTTCAACAGATACTATCTTTGATACTCAGATCAAGCGTCTGCATGAATACAAAAGACAGTTTTTGAATGCTCTTTCAATTCTCTATATCTACTATGGCATCAAGGACGGCACAATAAAGGACTTTACTCCTACAACCTTCCTTTTCGGTGCAAAGTCAGCTCCTGGCTATTACAGAGCAAAGGGTATTATAAAGCTCATCGGTGAGATCTCAAAGCTTGTAAACTCAGACGATGCGACAAAGGATTTAATAAAGGTTGTATTCGTTTCAAACTACAATGTTTCTTATGCTGAAAAGCTCGTATCAGGTTCAGATATTTCAGAGCAGATTTCAACAGCTGGTACTGAGGCATCAGGTACTGGTAATATGAAGCTTATGCTCAACGGTACTGTAACTCTCGGTACATTCGACGGCGCAAACGTTGAAATTGTTGAAGAAGCAGGCGAAGAGAATAACTACATCTTCGGCGCTCGTGTTGAAGAGCTTGCAAAGATTATGCCTGAGTATGACCCTAGAGAGATAGTTGCAAAGAATGAAAAGATTGCAAAGGTTCTGACAACTCTTATCGACGGCACTCTCTCTGACGGCGGCAACGGCGTATTTGAAGAGCTTTACTTTGCGCTCTTAGATGGCGCTTCATGGCACAAGCCTGACCATTACTACCTACTCGGTGACCTCGAAAGCTATGTTGAAGCAAAGCTCAGAGCAAATAAGGAATACAAGGATAAGTATCTGTTTGCGAAGAAATGCTGGCTGAATATGTGTAACGCAGGCAAGTTCTCATCAGACAGAACAATCGCCGATTACGCAGAAAATATCTGGAAGATCAAAAAGGTTGATATCTAAAAAAGAAAGCCTGCGGGAATTACCCGCAGGCTTTTATTCATCCAAATTATAATAACAATCGTTTAGCCAGATCAGCGGATTATTATATATGTATTTTGATATCTGGCAGTAGTCATTATAGCTTCTTACAATATGGTCGTGATATCCTCTTTGCCATATTTGACTGTTACCGTAAAGCTGTTTTATTTTCTTTGAGGAGTTCATTTTAATGTATCCTACAATCTTTGAAATAACTGACCTACTACCTACATCTTGTAGGGGCGCAGAATCGCTGATTAGGTTGGCTAAATTGTTTGTTTTCTCGGGTGTGTTATCTGACCTACCACCTACATCTTGTAGGGGCGATTCACGAATCGCCCGTGGGTTCTCATCAGACGTAACAAACAACATCAAATGTATATGATTTGGCATAATAACATATTGGTCTACTGTTACATTGTAACGTGTGGGTATATTCCTAATTACATCATCAACAATTGCACCAAATTTTGTCAATGAAATTTCAGGCAAAATTCGGTTGATATCATAAATTTTGTGTTGATTTATGGTATCTGCATATATCACGGGCGATTCGTGAATCGCCCCTACGGTACGGGGGTTTGTTTGGTTTATTATGTGTGATAATATATTCTTGCGATTGTGAGTGCATATCGTAATAAAATATATACCGCTCTTGTTATAATCATATCCACTTAATCTCAAAGGCTTTCTTTTTGGTAATTTATCATTCATAGTATCACCTTATCAAAATCGGCAGGAGATAACTCCTGCCGATAATTTATTCCTTCACAAGCTCTGTTACATCCTTAAAAGGCTTTGCTTCAAAATTTATAAGCTGTCTGCCTTTTCTTTGCTTTAAAAGGTTTATGAAATCTTCAATTGTGTCGATATCCTCGTCAAACTCCATACCGTTACCGCGAAGACCGGGTACCCAGTGCTGGTCAGAACCGCAGGTTTTGGGAAAACCATAAGCGTCAGCATAGATGTTTGCCATTATATTTGCTCTGTCAACATTACCGCCGTTTCTTACCTCAACCGCGTCAACGTGATTCTGATAAAGCCTTATCATATAAAGGTATGGCGCTTCTCTGTAAGGGTGAGCGTGAATGATAAAGCCGCCATGCTCATGAATGAGATTGAATACCTTTACTAAATCATTCTCCATAACCTCAGGGTGCTCCTTGAGCCACTGCGGAGTAAGATTTAAAACCAGAAATTCAGCGCCCGCATGGTTATATTCAAACCCGAAAAATACCTTTAAGCCTATCTTGTCGCCCTCTTCTTTTGCGCTGTAATAGCCCTCGCAGAAAAGGTCAACTTTTTCTTCCCACGGCAGTGAGCGGTCAATGCCCGAGTTACCGTTGAAGAAATGGTCTGTAATAATAAGTCCGTCGTAGCCTGCCTCTTTGTATCCTCGAGCCATTTCAGCACCCGTATTTCCCGCACAAGCGCTAGCTGGCTTTGTATGTGAATGAGTTTCTATTCTAAACATCTGTACACCTCATTTTTTAATAAAATCCCTTTGTTATTATTATAACACACCTGTTGCTATATTTTGTAAACAAAGGGTAAAGATAACAGACTTTTGAGTGTAGACAAGAGCTATAAAGTATGATATTATATTTATGTGTAGAAACCTATTAAAAAGGAGGGATAGCGTTGAAGAAAAGAAAAATTATAGCGGCTTTATGTATAATGGCTACCATTATGTCAGCCTGCAACAGAGTTGAGGTTTTAACCGATACTACTAAATACACAAACTCCGATTCAACTCTGCCGCCTGTTACAGATGAAAGCTCACAAACAGATATAACTGACATTACAGATGTTACAGAAAATACTGAAAATACCGACATTTCAGACATAACCGATATAACAGACGATACTACACCTCCCGATGAGGTTGACCCTGACGCTACCTTTACCCTGACCTTTGGCGGCGATACAGCGCTTGATACCTTTTATGGCGAGCTTGGAAACGGCGCTTTGGTATGGGGAGGGGTAGAATATCCATTCCGAGATGTAAAGCCTATATTTGAAAATTCAGATTATACTATCATAAACCTTGAAACTGCCGTCGCTACAGAGGGCGAGAGCGAAAAGCGCTATGGCTTTGGCTTTTTAACGCCGCCTGAGGCGCTCGAGTCGTTTACCTGGGCGGGTATAGATATGATGAATCTTGCCAACAATCATACCCGTGATTTTGGCGTTGAAGGCGTTGAGCTGACTCTTTCGCATCTAAAGGAATACGGCCTTGACTATGTAGGGGCAGGTATGAATTTAGATGAGTCAAGAGAGTGTAAAATAGTTGAGAAAAACGGCATCAAGGTTGGCTTTTTGGCGTTCAACCTCTTTGTTTCATCAGAAGGCTGGCTTGCGGGCGAAGATAAAGCAGGGCAGTCAGCGTGGACAGCTGATATGTATTCAGAATACCTTGCAGATATAAAAAAGTATGACAGCGAGGTTGACTTTTTAGTTGTGAGCGCTCACTGGGGCGTTGAAGAAACGTATGAGCTTACATCTTCTCAGCAGTCAATGGCAAGGCTTTTTGCAGATAACGGCGCTGACCTTGTTATCGGTCACCATCCGCACGTTGTGCAGGGAATTGAATACTACAACGGTGTTCCGATTTTTTACAGCGTAGGTAACCTTTTATTCTATAAGCTTGAGGATATGCTTGACGGTATCTCAGGCGTATTTGAGGTAACCTTCCATAAAAACGGTGTAATTGACGCTAAAATCTATCCTGTATTCATAGGTTCATGCAGAGTACAGCTTTTAACTGAGGATGACGAGAAATATAACCACGTTTTGTCAGCACTGGGTATGTGCTCGCTGCCTTTTGATGTAGGCGTTGATAATACGGGTAAAATAATTTTTAATTACTACGGTGATGAGCCGATTTTAGAGCCTGTAGAGCTTGTTGAAATTGACCTTGAGGGAATAAGAAACGAAAGCGCGCAGGAAAACGCAGAAGAAAATTAAGAATAATAAAAAAGGCTGAGATCTCTCAGCCTTTTTTCTATTAATACATATTATTTCTGATTTCCTTGAGTGCAAATCTGCCTTCTAAGCACTGACCTTCGTAGTCAGGGTGAAGCCCGTCTCTCAAATACTTGCCAGCACCGCCGATAGTTTCAAACTTCTCAATTATAGCGCATTCGTTGAAGCAGTCGATAACGTGAGCGCCGAATGCGTTTGCAATTTGGCGAATAATAGGAATCTGCTTTCTTATCTTATCATTATGTTCAGGAGTAGCTGTCTGAATAGGTGTCAAGATAAATACTCTTACCTGAGGGAATTCCTCGTAAATTCTCTGGATACACCATCTCATAGCGCCTGCCTCAGTAAATACGTTTACGTTTTTGAGAGTCTTGCCCATCAGTGCTGTGTCAGCGTCACCAAGACAGTCAATGCTGTCATTTGTGCCCATTGCAAATGCAAAGATGTCAGGGATTGGTGCAAGCCCTGCTTTAACATCGTGGATAAACTTCTGAGTATGTACAACAGCGCAGTTGTTAGCACGCATCTGAAGCTCATTCAAATCGTCAGTTTCTTCCCAGCCGCCGCTGATGCCTGCAAAATCAGGGTCATCATAATCCTGAGTAGTTACAGCGCCATCTTTTGTGGCGATCGTTCTTTTATACCAAACCGATGAGCCTACAGCTACATTGTAATGGCTTTTTAAGCCTAAATTTTCATATACATACCATGACCACTGCTTGTCAGCGGTAATGCTGTCACCGTCAACGCCGAAATTGAGCTTTGAAAAATCCATAATCCTTCTCCTTTGAAAACCATAAAAAATATTACTTTTTAATTATACTACTACGGGTAATACAAGTCAATAAAAGTTTGTAAGAACTTAAAAATTTAAAGCTCTTTTATATGATAAGTCATACCGGCTTCTGCCTTAAACTGCGAGATGCCGTCAACAGTTTCATACGTTTGACCAAGTATTACAAAATACTTCGGCAGCTTGATTTTACAGATCGTATCATAGTTTGAGTATAGTGAAATTTCAGTCACTTCGCCATTTTCCCACTTAGCCGATACCTCAAAGCCGCCTCTTGCGCAAAGGGATTTAAACTCACCGCTTTCAAGCACATCAGGGAGTGCAGGCAGAATTTCTATAAAGCCTCTGTGGCTCTGAATGAGCATTTCAGCTACAGCCGCAGTTGCGCCGAAATTGCCATCAATCTGGAATGGCGGATGAAAATCCCACAGGTTATCATAAACGCAGGATCTCAAAAGCCCTGAAAATATTGAATACGCTCTGTTGCCGTCAGGTATTCTTGTCCATAAAAGCGTTTTGTATGCCCTTGACCAGCCGGTTGAGTCATCGCCGCGGTCGTTTAATGAAGCGCGTGCGGCGTCAATGAGCGATTTGTTTTCAGGGGTGATCTGCTTTCCGGGGTAAAGCCCTAAAAGGTGAGAAGCGTGGCGGTGGTATTTCTGTGTCTTTGAGTGGTCAAAGCCCGCGTCATCCTCTTCAAACCATTCCTTGATAAGACCGTTTTTTGATACTGCATAAGGCTTTAATAAAGGCAGCTGCTCTTTAACTCTGCGTGTCAGTTCGTTGTCGATTTCAAGGTCTTCAGAGCATCTGATAAAATCCTTGTAAAACTGCTCGATAAGGCTTTGCTCGTAGGTGTTGCCTATTGTAACAGGACCATGCTCAGGGGAGTATGACGGCGATGAAACAAAGCGACCCTGCTTATCATCAAAAATCATCCACTGAGTATAGAATTTTGCACATTCCTCCAAGATAGGATAAATCTTATCCTTCAGGTATTCCTTGTCATTTGAAAATTCATAGTATTCAAAAATGTTCTGACAAAGCCATGCAACCGCCGCTGTACTCCAGCCCCAGTAAAAATCCCAGCCTGGGCAGGTGTGACCAAACGGTGTTGCCTGAGTATGCGCTATCCAGCCGTTTTTGTTATTTTCATCTGTGTCAATGCCGTAGTATTCTCGTGCGGTAACTCTGCCGGGTGCGCGCATATCGTCGATAAAATCAACAAGCGGCTTTGCTGTCGGAAAAAGGTTTGTAACGTAAGCGTGCCAGTAGTTCATCTGCAGGTTTACGTTGATATGATAGTCACAGCACCATGGCGGAGTATTTGAATTGTTCCATACTCCCTGCAGATTAGCAGGCAGGTCGCCCTCTCGTGAGGAAGAGATTAAAAGGTATCTGCCATACTCATAAAAAAGCTCTGTAAGATACATTTTCTCTTCTCTTGTCAGAGTATCTTCCTTAAAGCCTCTCAGAAGCTCATCTGTAAAAAGGCTGCTATTTCTACCGCCGAGGTCAACAGATGATTTATCAAAAAGTGATTTGTAGTCATCAATATGTAAAGCTTTGATTTTTTCAAAGCCCAAAGCCTTTGCGTTTGTTACAATACTTTTTGTTTTATCGCAAGGGGTAATATCGCTTCTGTAAACAGGGTAGCTTGGCGCATAATTTGTCTTTGTGCAAAGGTAGATTCTTGTGTCTGTAGCTGTTACAAAAACCTTGTTGTCACAATACTTTATTTTGCCGTCTGTTTCAAATAAAAGCGATGCTGCATACAAAAGTCCGTTATCCCAAAGAGTTCCTTTAATGGTGAGTATATTATCAGAAAACTCATACTCAATATCGCCTGGGGTATCGGCTATTTCAATATCAAATGAAAACTCCTTATCGCCATAAATCCTCATAGCGATAACATCATCAGGGTATGATGCAAAGTACTCTTTTTTAACGTTTACTCCGTCGCCCACAAACTCAGATGTCAAAATACTCTGTGAGATGTCAAGTGTACGACAGGTGTACTTTATATCTTCAAAATGAGTATTTACAAAAATACCTGCAAACTTCTGATAAGCGCCATACCCCTCGCCCTCGCCAGTAAGCTTTGGCAAAAGCTCAACTGCCTTATCATACTCGTTATTGTATAAATAATCCTGAACCTTTCTGACATAAGGGTAAACATTTTTCTTGTTGCCGCCATTGTATTCTCTTCTTTCAGATGGTCCGCCTACCCACAAGGTCTTGTCGTTTAAAACAACCTCTTCTCGTACTGCGTCACCTGAAGCGGTAATACCCATTCTCGAATTACCGATAGGTAAAAACTCTGACTCCCAGTTTTTTGCAGGGGAGCTGTAGCTGAGTTTATATTCCTTTTTAAGCCTGATTTCATCCTGTCCCAAAAAATCCATAAAGGCCTCCTGCATACAAAAATAATACTGATTAAATTATATAATAATTTTTATAAAATGTAAATATAAAATGCTATTTTATTTCTTGAAGTTGGTAGGAAATAGCGGTATAATTTATGTATGTTTTAATGAGAGGATTATGGTATGAGAAAAATTGAAAAAGTAAATGCAGTTTTATTTGATATGGATGGTCTTTTACTTGATACAGAAAAGCTGCTTATAAAATACTGGTGTATAGCCGCGCAGGAAAAAGGCTATAATATGCAAAAGCACCATGCGCTTTTTATCCGCTCTTTAGCGGGTAAGTGGGCGGCGCCGTATTTAAGACAGCAGCTCGGCGCTGACTTTGATTATCAGAGTGTACGTGAGCGCAGAAAAGAGCTTATGAACGCAGAGATCGTTGCAAACGGGCTTGATATAAAAGAGGGGGCTTTCGAGCTTCTGGAAGAACTTCAAAAGCGAGGCTTGAAGCGCTGTGTTGTAACAGCTACTGACTATGAGCGCGCCAAGTGGTATTTAACTCAGGCGGGGCTTTTTGATAAGTTTGATAAAATTATCTGTGCGCCGATGGTCGAAAACGGAAAGCCGGCGCCAGATGTCTATCTCTATGCCTGCGAGCAGATCGGTGAAAATCCGCAGGATTGCATTGCTCTTGAGGATAGCCCTAACGGTGTATGCTCCGCAAGTGAGGCTGGCTGTAATACGATTATGGTGCCTGACCTTACTGACCCTACCCCTGACGATATGAAAAAGGTATGCGCTGTGGCTGCAAATCTCAGACAGGTAATACGGTTTTTGCCTGAGGCGTAAAAATCCTGATACATAACATAAGTAAAACTTATGCTTTTGTGTTTTTTTACTAATCAGCGTGTCTTGAAAAAACAAAATTTGATGAAATTTTAAGTCCTTGTGTTACTTGAAATTTCGTTATTTATGTGATATTATTAGTGTATGTTTTTAGTGATTTGATCGCGTAAAGTAAACTCGGTATCATACCGATTTGGAGGAATAATTATGGATTCAAATGTAAGACCTGAGTCTATGGCTCGTATTACAACCCCTGAGCTTGCAGATGCTTTTATCGCAGAGCAGGTAGCGCTCATTCGTGAGCAGGTAGGCGATAAGAAGGTATTGCTTGCCCTTTCAGGCGGTGTTGACTCATCAGTTGTAGCAGCGCTTTTAATCAAGGCTATCGGCAAGCAGCTCGTTTGCGTTCACGTAAACCACGGCCTTATGAGAAAGGGCGAATCTGAGCAGGTTATTGAAGTTTTCAAAAATCAGCTTGACGCAAACTTGATCTACATCGATGCTACAGACCGTTTCCTTGATTTACTCAAGAATGTTGCAGAGCCTGAAAAGAAGAGAAAGATCATCGGCGGCGAATTCATCAAGGTATTTGATGAAGAGGCTTCAAAGCTCGAAGGTATCTCATTCTTAGCGCAGGGTACAATTTATCCTGATATTTTAGAGTCTGACGGCGTTAAGGCTCACCATAATGTTGGTGGTCTCCCAGAGGATATGCAGTTTGAACTTGTAGAACCAGTAAAGCTTCTTTACAAGGATGAGGTAAGAGTTGTAGGTAAAGCCCTCGGTCTCCCTTCATCAATGGTTGACCGTCAGCCATTCCCAGGCCCTGGTCTTGGCGTAAGATGTCTTGGCGCTATCACAAGAGACAGACTCCACGCACTCAGAGAAGCAGACGCTATTTTGAGAGAAGAATTTGATAACGCAGGTCTTGCTCAGACAGTATGGCAGTATTTCATCGCTGTACCTGATTTAAAGAGCGTAGGCGTTAAGGATTCAAAGCGTTACGAAGGCTGGCCTGCAATCATCAGAGCAGTCAATACAAAGGACGCTATGAGCGCTACGATCGAAGAAATTCCATACGCCGTACTCCACAAGATCACAAACAGAATCACAGCAGAGGTAGAAGGCATCAACCGTGTCCTCTACGACCTCACTCCAAAGCCGGTAGGCACTATTGAGTGGGAATAAAGGTCAAAATTCTCTCAGTTCTCTGAGGTCCCACAGAACCTCATTTTTCTCAAAAAAGCTCGATTTATCTCGTGTTTTCTCCACATTCTCAAGATTTGGAGTTTGAGCTGAGGTCAATTTGATACCAAAAACAGAATAATTTCAAGTGGCTTTATAGTGATCCGCTCACCCTTATGCGAGTAAAGGTGAGCGGATTTCTTACATATTGGGACTTTTCAGAGAAAATTGGGCGTTATCACGCTGCCGCTACCCATCCCGGAGAATTTATTTGGTACTGCGAAAAGTAGTGTCAACTGGCTTTGGGGTTTCCACTTTTGATGCCGTTGGTACACCATTTGGTACTAAATATATATTTTCAGGAGGGCGTTTTATGGGTGCTTACAAAGACAAAGGCGGACGTTGGTACGTATCTGTTCGCTACAGAAACTGGTTGGGAGAACCATCCCGCAAAACCAAGAGAGGATTTACGACAAAGCGTGATGCGCTGGCATGGGAACGTGAGTTTCTGCAAAAGTATTCCGGGAGTCTGGATATGACTTTTAACTCGTTTTATGAAGTCTATCGGAATGATCTGCAGAACCGCATCCGACAGAACACATGGGTGACAAAGAGCAGTATTATTGAGAAAAAGATCCTGCCGTATTTCGGGGATAAGCGAGTACGGGATGTAAAGCCAGTAAATGTGCTCCATTGGCAAAACGTCATCATGGAAACGACGGACGAAAACGGTATGCCATATTCGCCGGTGTATCTCAAGACGATCCACAATCAACTCAGCGCCATGTTCAATCACGCCGTACGGTTCTATGGCTTACCGGAGAACCCTGCCGCCAAAGCCGGCAACATGGGTAAGGAGAAATGCGGCGAAGTGCTTGTCTGGACGAAGGATGAATATCTGCAATTCATAGAAATCTTGAAGGACAAGCCCGCTTCCTATTACGCTTTTGAAACGCTCTATTGGTGCGGTCTGCGCCTTGGCGAGATGCTTGCGTTGACACCTGCTGATTTCGACTTTGAGCGGAAAATCATTCATGTTACAAAGTCTTTCCAGCGGATAAAGGGTGAGGATATCATCACCCCGCCCAAAACAGAAAAAGGTATCCGCCGTGTCCTCATGCCGGACTTTTATGCCGATAAAATGCAGGCTTATATAGAATCGTTACAGCCCAGCGAAAACGTCCGTATCTTCCCGTTCACGAAATCTTATCTGCATCACGAAATGCGCCGTGGCTGTGCAGCCAGCGGCGTGAAACGAATACGGATCCACGGAATCCGACATAGCCACATCAGTTTGCTGATTGATTTGGGTTTCTCGGCTGTAGCCATTGCGGATCGTGTTGGGCATGAGAGCATTGATATAACCTATCGCTATGCTCATGTGTTCCCGTCCACGCAGATGGAAGTTGTGTCGAAGCTGGACAACATGATGGCTGACCTACAAGCATCTGATTAATATGCCCCATATTTGACGAATTTGCAACAAAAGCAAGTAATTTGCAGCTACTACATTGAAAACTGAATTGAAATATGCTATAATATACTTAAACTCAGCAAACAGTGAATTATGCTCGGCGATTTCGGGATAGCAAAGCTTGCTATAGGGGTGATAAGTATGACAATCAGCTATAAGAAACTTTGGAAGCTTCTCATTGATAGAGATATGAAGAAAAAAGACTTATGTGTTGCAGCAGGCATAAGCCATGCTTCGATGGCTAAGTTGGGAAAAAACGAGAATGTTACCACAGATGTGTTAGTGAAAATCTGCACTGCTTTGCAGTGCGACATTAGCGATATTATGGAATTAACACATGATACCCTAAAACGTGATACTGAAGAATCTTGATTATCAGGCAACCAATTTTTATATACAGGTGGTGAAGAGATGAGGCAAGCCAACAGTACAATAAAAGGATATTCGTATCAATTCAATAAATCTATCCTCGAAATTTTGAAGGCTGGAGAAGCTGACGAGATTGTATTGGAAGGTGTTATCGAAGATATTGATATTCAATCGCCAACAAGCATAACTACTATACAATGCAAATATCACGAGGATAAGAAATATCAAATTTCAAATGTGGCTGCTCCGCTTCTTGAAATGCTATGCCATTACTGCGAGTGTGCTTATTTAGGAAAGTCTGTTTCCTACATACTATATGCTTACTATGCGGATAATGTGGATTCTGTAGATATGGCAGACTTTGTAAAATTTCTCGAATCAACAACGGATAAAGACATCCTGTCCAAGTATTTCCATCGCATTTACACCATCTCAGATCCCGTGATTCTTGCAATAGCAAATAAAGTCAAAAAGACCAGTGCGGAAAAGGAACAACTTCTTAACCACTATAAGACAAACCGCAAATCTTTATCTTTAAGGGTTAACATTAAAGATTTTTGGGACAACTTTACTTATGTAAAAGCAGAACAATTCGATGAACTGCAAGCCAAAGTAATTCAGGAGATAGAGAAAATAACTGATCACGATACAGCAACCTCCTTGTTTTATCCTAATGCATTTTCTCATATTGCATTCTTATCTTCTAAGGTTGACAGTTCAGATAGAACAATAACCAAAAGCGAGTTTATTGATTTTCTGCAAAACCAAAAGTCCGTGTTACTAACTAGATGGACAATTGGGGCACTGGATAGAGAACAGTTGCTAAAAAGTAAGAAGGCATATTTGTCCACTGCCTTTGCTTCTAATCCTGATGTTCGGGCTTTTGTTTTTTCAGATGCTTTCTTGGATGCCACAGGAAGCAATATTATTGCGTTTATACACGAATATCTTAACAAGTATTTCAAGAAACGTAAATTACAGAAACCGCCAATTTTTATCTTTGGAAACAAGAACTCGACTTTAATGCAAAATTCTCTGCTGGAATTGTACAAGTATCAACAGTCTGTAAATACAGGTTCGATAGGTACAGCATTTCTTGAAGACAGCTTTATCAACAATACAAATTGTGCATCAGATTTTTCTTGTAAGATGACACTTTTAGATAATATATCTGTTGATATTTTGGAAAAATGCAATGTTAATCAACTATATGTGATTGGCAGCATTGATTCTCCTCTTAATAGTCCCAATTATTATGTAGAAGAACTTGATATCACAGATGTAGGGTCCTTGAGATATTTAGTAGGCTTAACTAAAACATTGGAGGTGTAAAAATGATCGAAATAGGAAAAGTGATTAGCAGTAATCCTGGTGTAATTCAAATCATTTTGAATAGTATTGAGGATTTTGAAAGAAACAAATCTAAAATCCGCATATCGAAGTATATATCCATTGAAGATGGAAATGATCTAAAGATTTTGGCGTCAATACAAAATGTTTCTGCCGTCCAATCTAGCGACGCCAATACAATTAGTTATACCATTTCTTGCTCACCTATTGGATGCTATTCAGAAACTGATGAAGGTATACTGTTTAGGCAAGGGGGCGTAAATTTACCGTCACCTACAGAACCGGCGTATTTACCGGATGATGATGTAATCAATGCCATTTTCAGTAGTAATGACAATTTCTCTTTTGGTATAGGACGTCTGTCCAATAATCAAACGGTAAATTATTTTGTTGACGGCAACCGCTTTTTTGGAAAGCACATTGCTGTAGTAGGTTCAACCGGCTCTGGCAAGTCCTGCGCAGTTGCTAGACTTTTGCAGAACATATTGCACATTAATCAAGGTCATAACGAGAATGCGGGTAATCTTAAAAATGCGCATGTAATCATTTTTGATCTACATTCCGAATATCGGTCAGCGTTTACATTGGCTGAGCAAGAGTCTTTTGGATTGAATTGTCTTGATGTAGAAAAACTTTGCCTGCCGTATTGGTTGATGAACTCTCAAGAATTAGAGGCGCTTTTTATTGAGAGTAATGAAATGAATTCGCATAACCAAATATCGCAATTCAAAAAAGCAGTTATCTTAAGCAAAGAGAAACACAATCCAGGAATGGAACACATTACCTATGACACACCGGTTTATTTTGATATTGTAGATGTTTATCGATATATTAAAAATAAAAATTCAGAGGTTATCAGTAAAAAAGAAGGTGATCCTCATCTTCCTAAGAAAAACGATGGCTCGTTAATATATAACGCCGATGAGTTGTACTTATCAGAAGAGATTGAATTTGCGTCAACAAGTCAAGCTGGAGCCACAAAGGCATCAACTGGCCCATATCACGGTGAATTTGAAAGATTTATAACAAGATTGGAAACCAAGCTGTCGGATAAACGCTTAAAATTCATTACAAAACCAACAAAAGAAGATGGTACGCCGTACACTACTCAAGATTTTGCTGAAATTCTAAAACAGTTTTTAGGATATATTGATAAATGTAACATTACCATTATCGATTTAAGTGCCATTCCTTTTGAAGTACTTAGCATAGTAGTTAGCTTGCTTTCTCGTGTCATTTTTGACTTCGCATTCCACTACTCGAAATTACGTCATGAAGCCGGCATGGTGAACGATATACCGTTTATGCTGGTATGTGAAGAAGCACATAATTATATACCTAAATCTGGGGGAGCTGAATATTCAGCTTCCAGACATTCCATTGAAAGAATCGCTAAAGAAGGACGTAAGTATGGATTGAATTTGATGGTTGTAAGTCAACGTCCATCCGAGGTCTCTGAGACGATTTTTTCACAGTGTAATAATTTTGTTGTTTTGAAGCTTACTAATGTGAATGATCAGAATTGTATAAAAAATTTACTTCCCGACAATAACGCATCTCTAGTTGATGTCCTTCCTACCTTGGCAGCAGGAGAGTGCTTGGTTGTTGGAGACGCCGTTCCATTGCCCGCTGTTGTTAAAATGGACATGCCTAATCCTATTCCCAATTCAAGTAATGTAAATGTATATGATGAGTGGAACAAAGATTGGATTGATATTGTTTTTGATGATGTAATAAGGCGTTGGAGAAAAGAGTAAGTTACTTATGGAGGGTTATCAACATACTATTATGTCGATAATCCTCCCGCTTCTATAAACATTGAATATTTCAATTGCATCTTGGATTAAGGTCATTATTTGTTGTTGCGGAAGACGCTTTGAAAAAATTAGATTACTATAAATGGGTACGTTATGAATATTTTAGATGAAAAGAAGTGTATCTGCAAACTATGTGGACTTGAGTTTACAGATAGTGAAATGAGTGAAGAGCATTATCCCGCTCGTAGTACTGGTAACAATGATATTGTGGCTGTCGATTTTATCAAAATGATCGATACATTAGTGTCTGGTACAATGCGAGATGAAGTCTTAAAACAAGTCAAAAGTGGAGAAAACATAGAAGATATCTCTGGCAGCATTTTTGACACAAAGCTTTCAAAATCATTGTATCGTGACGGAAGAACATCGCGAACATTATGCAAGAAATGCAATACGTTTTTAGGAAAGTATGATGAAGCGTATTTGAAATTTTTCAATGTAGATGGAAATCCTAAGATAGTGAAAGGATTTCAGCCAACGACAAAGCTTCAAATAATAAAAGCAATCTATGCAAAGTTTTTATCGTTACCAGAAAGCGTTGACGAGGAGTTTGACTTTTTGGAATTTATTAGGAACGAAAAAACAACGACTTATAATGGCATTTGGAAAATTTATTTTGTTAAGCGGGATTTCAGTACTGATCTACTGGGAATGAAGGATATTGGCACAGGGAAACTGACATTCGATGAGGGCGTAGTATATGAGATGTCTGATGATAAGTTTATTTTTAATCTAATGAACTTTGAAAAGCATTCTTTTTTCAATATGACAAGCATTTTCGATATTTTGCAGAAACACTATACAATAACTGAAGGTGTTGGAGAGAATGGGGGATATCACGCTCAAATTCTAATGAGCAGGCTACTCTCTGAAAATGGTGAGGTATAATTTTTTACTTGAAAGAGTGCTTAGCTTCTTCTCGTACAAGGACTGCACGAGAATTGAATTTGATTCCAGCATCCCTATGGTTGAATTGTTAACATTTTCTGCTATAATGTAATTGCTCTTAAAGGAGCGCGACCTTTACATCCACCTTTGTATCCAAACATCAAAGCCAGTTGAACTGTAGGACAGAGCCAAGTATCACTTACTGAAAAAGAATAACGAATTTTTTCTCCGCCGATTTTTCAGAAAATTGATACCAAACTTTGATACCAAAACAGTACCAAACGGGCTGAGAACACAGAGAATACAGAGAAAAACGAAGCAAAACGAGAGAAATCTCACGGAAATTAGCCCAAAATAAGGCGAAAAGTAACTGTGGGAAAGAACTCGTAAGCGAATGGGAATAACAAACCAGACTCGAAAAACCTAGTGTTTATGCGGGTTTCAGAGGTTTTAGAATCGTTCTGGTTCTACTCTGGTTCTACAAATTAATGATTTTTATTAGTAAAAAAAGCCTAACTTTATGTTAGGTTTTTTGTGTATTTAAAGGCTTTCTTTAATAATATAACGCAGTGTATTTTGGTTGCAGTTTTGGTTGCAGTGGTTAGTTTGTATGTTTTATAACAGTTGATTTATGTGTCGATATTAAAGTGTTAATGGATGAATATATAACATGGAAACAAGGCAACTAGAAATTGCTTGATTATGTGACTGAATATAAAAACAGTGTGCTTAATTGTTTGAAAACGTAAGGAAAAATAAGGATACTTGAGGTGTATAATATTGAATCTCCATCGTTATGAAGTTATAACTTTGTACTGATGGGGCTTTTGTTGTTAACGAGTGTTAGGGGACAAATAAATTGACTAAATGGGAATGGGTGGTAAAATTAATATAATTGGAAATCAAGTTATAAGGAGAGGATAAAATATGAATATACTTATATTGGGAAATGGGTTTGATTTGGCTCATAAGTTACCTACAAGTTATGTGGATTTTTTGAGTTTTGTAGAACAAGTACAAGATGCTAATTGATATGATATAATCTTGAGTGTGAGAAATCACGAAAATTTGAATTT
>CALBJC010000087.1 GCA_937892655.1 uncultured Clostridia bacterium
CTGACTATATGGGATTTTTAGCCGACGATGAAAAGTATTTTTACATATTTGAAAAGATAGCAAAGCTCGGTCTGCCCGTTATTTTACACGCAGGCTATGACCCTCTGTCCCCTGACCTTATCCATTGTACGCCCGAAATGGCAAGAAAGCTGTTTGACAGCGTACCCGATTTGACCCTCATTCTTGCCCACGCAGGCGGCGAGAGATGCTGGGACGAGGTTGAAAAATACCTCTGCGGCTTACAGGGCAACCTCTATTTTGATATTGCATATACCGCAGGGATAATCGGCGACGAACAGCTCACAAGGATTATAAAATCGCATGGCGCAGACCGCATTCTCTTTGCATCAGACTGCCCATGGCACTCACCCGACAAGGAGCTTGAAGTTTTAAACTCACTCCCACTTACAACAGAGGAAAAAGAGCAGATTTTATACAAAAACGCACTGCGTTTACTAAAAGCAGAATAAAAAACAGCCGAAGGCATAAGCCTTCGGCATTTTTATTTTTAAAGAGCTGTCGGTATGCAGAGATTTTCAGCATATCCCCCCCAACCCGTAGGGGCAGAATCGCTGACTAGGCGTTGTAGTTTGTTTATATTCTCAGGTTTGTTAATATCTTAGCTTTGTTCGTTCTGTAGGGGCGATTCACGAATCGCCCGTTTGTAGAGCGTAGGTGTATGCGGTGTGGGTGAGATTTTTATGTTTTGTGGTGCGGGGCGGGGAAGGTTGCAACCCGTCGCAGAATCTGCAGATTGTTTTCGGGCGCAAAAATGCTACGCATTTCACGAAATGCGTAGCATTTTTGCGCCCTACACCTCATAAGCAAAACCTACATAAAATCCGTCGCCAACGGCGACACCTTCATTGTGCATCGTGCATTAAAAAAGAGCACCGCTCTTTCAAGCGATGCTCAAAACTTTTATATGTAATTATCTTCCGTCGCCCGACAAAATCCGACTACGCATTCGCTGTCTGCTGTTCGTTGACAGCGCTTGGGTAATCCCTCAGCTCTCCGCGGTAAACAAGCTCTGCGTTTGCAAGGTAGCGCAGGTCATCAGGAGTGATAGCGAAAATATCCTTCTGGAAATTAACGATACCTGCCTGCTTTAAAACGTAGGCTACAAACTGCGAGCATACAAAGCGATGCTTTCTTCTCACAGAAATGCCGAACGCCAGCGCAAAAAGGCCTAAAACGTTATATGAATAGATATCGGTATGCTCCTTGAAATGATGGATAACCTGACAGTAGCGCTCAAACTGCTCATCTGTTACCTTGATAGCGTAAACCTCGCAAGGCGTTGTTTTAAACATATCAAACGCACCGCCTCTGATCTTCTCCTGCGCAAAGCCTGCAGGAAGCGGACGGTTGAAGTAAAGTCTGCAGAATGAAAACATTCCGTCAAGCTCGGTGTCGCAGGTGATTGAAGCGTGGTTGTAAGGCTTGCGGGTAAAGAGCTTTATCGCCTTACAGATGTTTGTACCCGTCTGAGTAAGCACAACATATATATATCTGTCACCCGAAACCTTCTGAATAGGAAGCGCATCGGGAACGATCTGCTTTAATTCTCGTCTGTTCATAATTCTCCTCATATATTATCAGATGTAAAATCAATCTGAAATAGTACAATCTTATCCAAATCTTTTCTGAAATCTTTTTCATTATACAGCAAAAGTGGTCAAAATATATGAACATTCTGTGAAATCGCAAATTATTTGTATATGTAAACAAATTTTACCCCCTCACAAACCCACAACAAACAAAATGCACAACGAAAAACCGCAATTTGCAAGAGGGCGAGCCATTCATAGTAGCCACCCGTAGGGGCGACCATTGGTCGCCCGCCTCTGCAGTGCGTTGGTGCGTTCGGCAAGGTGCGGATTTTTATGTTTTGTGGGTGCGGGGCGGAAAAGGTAGCAATCGCCGTTGTGCCTGCAGATTGGTTCGGGCGACCACTGGTCGCCCCTACCGAATGCCTCTCCCTCAGGGATGAGGTCAAAACCACCAAAGGTGGTTCGGAGAGGGTACTCCGCAGGCACTATGAAAACCTCTACCCCCACAAAACAAAAAGCCAAAGGTTACCCTTTGGCTTTTATCTTTACAAATGAAACTTCTTTACAAACTCGCTTTGCAGAGTTCGCCAGAAGAAAATGATTATCGCAAATATCATTATCACCGTAAAGCCCGTTGCTATGAGCAAAAACTGCGATACGGTCGCAAGTGAGAGGGCTAAGAATATAGGACACGCAAGCCCTGCTACTACCGAGGCTGTGAGAGATAAAATGTATCTCTGCGGCGGCATTTTCATAACTATGGCGATTACAACGAGCGCTATTGTTACCATAACCACAGCCGACGGATAGAAATAGTTTATCGACCAGTCAAACCAACCGGTAAGATAATCCCATAAAATGCCAAGCGGCAGACAGATGTATTCGAGCGTTACGATACATTTTAAAACGTCACCTCGCTTTTGCAGCCCTACAAATGATGTTATCATCGCGCACGCACAGCCGAGCGCTACAAACCCCGACCAGAAAACATCAAAGGTAAAGGCTAAGTTTATAGTTATCGAAATAACCGTTATCGAAATTAAAGAAAAGGCGATTATCTTTAAAATAAGTCCGCTTTTTCTGACATAATCAAGGTTTGGAAAGATATCTTCACTTTTGTCAGCCTCGCCCGACAAAAAGCCCTGGCAAAGCGGACAGCATTTTTTATTTCCATAAACCTCTACGCCGCATTTTTTGCAGGTCTGCATCAGTCTTCCTCCTCGATAAAATAGTCATTTGAATATATCTTAACGTTTATACCGTTGTCGCACAGGACCTTGAAAAACGCCCTTTGAATTTCAGTTTCAGAAAAGTTTGAGGTAAAGCACAAAGAGAGCTTATCCTCAAAAGAGCAAAGGCAAAGCTGCAGCTTCATAGTTGAGGTATAAACCGAAAAACGCTCGATATACGGGGTTATCCCCTTTGGCATATCGACCCGCCCTACGTTTGAAATAACAGCGGTTTCGCCCTTTTCTTCAATTTTTCTCGCCTGAGAGAGTACTAGGTTTTTAAAAAACAGCGGCGCTATACGCGCAAAGAAATTATGCTCAACCTTTGCAAGAGCGTTCATTCTGACCGCCAGACGCTCGCGCGTTAATTCCTCATCAAAGGTTTTCTTTACCGCCTCGATTATGCTCTCAAGCGATTTATCCTGCTTTGAAAAATCATAGGATACCTTTATCATACCAAAGAAATTTCGGGCAGTTTCGCTCTTGAAATATCTTCGCAGGTTCACCGGAACAGATATTACGATCGGCTTTTCACGCTGTAAAAACGACATCTGCTTGTAGATTGAGCGAATGTATACTGCGGTTAAGAGTACCGTCAGAGATGTGTTGTATTTTTTTGCAAGCGCTAAAACTTCATTTGTATTGCAAACGCCCTCTGTAACAAGCAGGTTGCCTGCCTCACGCTTGTGGCCCTGAATGTGAAAAGCCTTTGTTCTCTTTGGCTTCTGTACGTTTTTCGGGGAGTAGAATTTTGAAAAGGCGTCAACATTCTGCTCGGTTGCAGAGGCAATAAACCCGAGCTCATCGTCATCAATAACGCATTCAGGATGAAGCTTTTTGATGTAAACGCATACCAGCGCCTTTAAAAACTGCAAAGAGCCCGTACCGTCTGACAGAGCGTGAAAGACCTCCAGATTTATACGGTTTTTGAAGTAGGTTATCTCAAATAAGAGCTGGCGCTTTTCGCTGTCATACAGCTTTGAGCAGATGTAGCGGTTATCCTCGTGCACACGAGGCAGCAGCTCGCAATCCTCTAAATAATACCAGAAAACACCCTTTGACATAACACAGCGAAATGACGGAAACATCTCAAGAGTGCGCTCAGCAGCTGCCTCTAAGACCTGAGAGTTTATCTCCTCTTTGAGCTCACACGAGTAGCGGAAGACCCTCGTATTTCTTCTGTTTGCGGTTGAGGGGAATATTTTTGCGGCATTGTCAAGCCTGCGCCATGCGCCAAAGCTCTGACGAAATGAAAGTAATGACATTCTAAATCCCCCTTGTAAATTCAATAAGCTTATTGTAAAACGCTAAAACGCTTGGAAAGGTTGCAGGGAGTGACAAAAAGCCGTGTACCGCATCTTTTATGCGAAAGCTCTCAGCCGCAACACCCGCCTGAGAAAGCCTTTTTGCATACTCCTCGCCCTCGTCACGCAGAGGGTCAAACTCGGCAGTTACAACCAGCGTTTTTGGCTGATTTGAAAAATGCTCTGACAGTAGCGGTGCAAAATACGGGCTGTGGCGGTCTTTATCATCAACATAAAGGCTCGTATACTCGCAGATGCGCTTTGAGGTTAAAATATAATCCTCGCCGTTTTCTCTTATTGACAAAAAAGGCGAATTTTCAGTATGGTCGTTATAAAGGCAGGGGTATATCAGAATCTGCGCTGTCGCCATGCGCTCGCCCCTGTCGCGCGCTAAAAGGGATACCGCGGCGGCTAGATTTCCGCCGGCAGAGTCGCCTGCAAGTATGACCTTTTCAAACTCGCCGTTCTCTAAAAAATGCTTTGTCACAGCATAGCAATCCTCTAAAGGCAGCGGAAACTTATTTTCAGGCGCTAAAGAATACTCAACGCTTGCAACCGTAAAGCCCGTTTTCTGAGCAAACGCCTTGCAGATGCCGTTGTAGGTATCAACTGCCTCTTTGACCCAGCCGCCGCCGTGAAAATAGAGAATAAGTCCACGAGGAGCATTCTCTGCAGGGTACATTCTCACCATTATCTCACGCTCGCCCGACCTTATAACTCTGTCAAACTTTGAGTACAAAACATTTGTTACAGGAGATTTTATAGATGAAACCGAGCGCTCGAGCTTATAGGTTTTTGAAACCTCAATATCAGCCTGAGAAAGCGCCTTGAGCGCAAGTCTTACCGCCTTATTCATCTTTTCACTCCTTTTATTTTAAAAATTTTGTTGGTAATTTTAATATACTACTTAGCCTTTGGTGTCATAAGATTGGTATACGTTCATATCTCTGTAACTGTCGTCACTTGTCGCAAAATCCGCATTTTGTCTGACATTTATAAATTCATATCTTTACTACTGCCGTCAGGCTCCCTCAGACCACCTTTGGTGGTTTTGCTCCCCTCTCGGAG
>CALBJC010000088.1 GCA_937892655.1 uncultured Clostridia bacterium
TGTATAGCTAAAATTGTATAACCGAAAAAACAAGAAAATAATAGAACGGCTTTCTTAAAACATGCGTCCTCAAAGGTGCGGAATGTAAGTTAAATACTATCTCCCATTTTTAATCTCGTTAAGTAGACGCACAATCTCTTTGTTGCTGAGAGTTTTTGGAGGCGAATAATTAATGGAATCGGCATTTATCATATTGGTAAGTTTTTCGTAATCTTTCTCATCAATCAAATCATAGCCTCTTTCAAAGCCGCAGTTTTTTGCAAACAAAATACCCGACTCAGAATGAATAGTCATCTGGGTTGAGGCGTGAAGCGGCATAGAAGGGCAGAGCTCTTTTACAGCAAATGCTACCGCTAAATCCTGAACGATTATAGCATCAATGCCTATTTCGCAGGCTGTTTTCAAGGTTTCGTAAAGCTGCGGCAGCTGCTGGTCAAGAACTACTGTATTTATAGCCTGATATATTTTAACGTTGTGAAGATGACAGTAATCTGCGGCTTTTTTGAGCTCCTGTGCATCAAAATTCTTGGCATTTGCTCTTGCAGAAAACTCCTTTGCGCCGACATACACCGCATCACAGCCGCCTCTTACAGCCGCAACAAGCGCTTCATAAGAGCCGGCAGGGGATAAAACTTCAGTTTTTGGCATTTAAAAATTGCTCCTTAGTATTTCTTTGTAGGATCGTTTGTTGTGTATGAAATTGTACTGCCTGATGTGGTTGCAGGCTTTGGAGCTACAGTTGTAGATGTAACAGAAGGAGTTGCTGTAGTAGTTGTAGCAGTTGTGCTCTTTGTTGGGTCATAGAAATTAAAGCCTGAGCTTTTTGGGGTATATGAGCTTGTATAACCGCTGGTTGTTGATGCAGAAGTTGTGGCAGCTGTTACGGTTGATGTAGTAGCTGCAGTAGTTGTAGCTGATGAGCCATAGGTTGAGTATGAAGGGGTTTTAGCCTTTTCTGCAATGAGAGAGTCAACCTGAGCCTTTGCGCTTTCATACATCTTCTGCTTTAATTCGATTTCCTTATTCTTTGTTTCAAGCTGAGCAGTTTTTGAAGCAAGATCCTTTTCAAGTGACGCAATCTTTGCCTTTGCACTTCTTAGCTCTCTTTGCGCTTCATCAAGCTTTAGGCGAGCCTGACCTGCATCATCTACATAATCCTTTACCTGCGCTCTTATGTTATCCATATTAGCGCCCTGCTTTGTTGTTTCATCAAGACAGTCAAGAGAAACCAAAATAGCCGCATCAACAAAAGAAATAGATGTTCCTCTCATAGCCGCACCTATTCTGTCTGACAGCTTCTTTGCAAGTGATTTTGTATATTCAACACTTTCATCTGATTCAATGATATACTCTCTGCTGTTAATATAAACCTTTACCTTGTTACCCATTTATACCTACCCTTTCAATTTCTGATTTTTATGCGCAAAGCGCTGAAAAATACACACCTTGCCCATTTTTACTATCGTTTATAATTATACTATAATAAAAGCAAAAAATAAAGACCATTTGAGAAAAACGGTCTTATTTTAGCCAAAATGAATGTAGAATTTTTTTAAAAATTATTGTGCATTATGCCAATAAAACCGCTTTTTTGACATTATTTATTTGATAAATTTGATAAATTTTTGTCAATATGGTGGTAAGGAGCACAAACGACTCACGGGCGGGGAGCAAAGAAGCATTAATGTCAGATTATAAAATAAACACATAGCCGTCACAGCATATAAAAGCAAAGCGGAGAAGAGTCAATCTTCTCCGCTTTATTGTGAATGTTTATAGGGCGTGAATTTTACTTACTATCGTTGCTCCACTTGTGTCCGTTTGGATAAAGAATGTTGAGGCTTCTTAAAAACCACTCTTTTTGCTCATCGTTCATACGTGGATAGGTCTGTTCAAAATCAACATTATTTTCTACTCTGTCTGCGCATGAAGATTTGTAAAGCAGTACTATTTCAGGAGCAAGATATGGTACATCCTCGTGATATAAAACAGCCTTTTTAATTCCTCTTTTGATACCCTTGCCTTCATCAAATATAAAGTATTCCACAGTTGTGGTATTGAACAAAAATTCAATATAGTCAAGCTCGCTTATGCCTGTATGAAAAAACTCATACCACAGCAATCCCTCTTCATCGCAGGGGTAAAATTTCACGATTTCACATACTTTGTCGATACACATCAGATTACGCCCAGACTCACTCAAAAGCCCCCTGCTCAGTGGGCGTACTTTTCCGTTTCCTCTAAATTCGTATACGTCCCACTTATTCTTAAACATATGCAGCAATATCTTTTCTCTATCATTTTCAAAAACACAAATATCAATATCACTATGCTTTCGAATCTCTTTTCCAAGAAACATATCAAGCGCAAATCCACCACAAATCGCCCATGAAAAACCCGATTTTTCCAAAAGAGTATTTACTTTTGTCAACAGTTGATTCATTTTTGCTCCTTTCGGCTCCGCTCTTTTAATTCTCACATCGCTGTTACTTTGTTTTCACGAACTCGCAAAGCTCCTTTTGTCTTAAGGGACATATATCGCATTTTGGCTTTTGCGCAGAGCAGGTATCTCTGCCAAACATAACTA
>CALBJC010000089.1 GCA_937892655.1 uncultured Clostridia bacterium
GCAGGGTAGCTGCTAACGGCAGCCGAGGGCGACCTTAGGGCAAGTGCAACAGAGATATACCGCTGTTTTTACAGTAAGGGTGGAAAGGCGAGGTAAGAGCTCACCAGAGCATAGGAGACTATGCTGCTATGTAAACCCTACCCGATGCAACGCTCAATTGGTTTGATAAGTTATTGCCTGCTCGGTAGGCTTATCATTAAGGCGGCTTGAGCATTATGGCGACATAATGCCTAGATAGATTATCGCACACGACAAAACTCGGCTTACAGGCTTGGTCGTATAAAAGTGAGGGATTAGTGTAATACTAATCCCTCTTTTTTATATTTTCATTAACAAAAAGTAAATATTCTACCATAAAAGGATAAGAAAATTAAAAAACTGTTGCAAAATAATGCCAGTAGTGGTACAATTGTTAATATAATCAAGAATTGGAGGCAGGTATATTATGCAACAAAATAATGTAAACGATTATTTCAATAGCAACCGTTGGGCATACGTATCTGCTATTCTGAGTGCTGCTCGTAGTGACGGTGAGTTTGAAGATGTTATCAAGCGTATTTTTAAGCTTACGGCTGATTATGGTGACATTCCGTATATCCGATTCCATACTGTTATAAAGCAGAGTGAAATGATTTATATCTATGACCATGAATGTGATGAGCTTGTAAAGGTTGACCCTGAAACTCAGCAGCCGGCTTCAGGTTATACAACTACCTGTTCAAAGCTTGCGACAGTGCCATACGTTTATTCTGACGCTTCAGGCTGTTCAGAGGGCTGTGAGGATGAGCTTAAGAATACAGGCGCTAAGGCAACATTCTTATTTACAGTCAATGATAATGATAATCCTATTTGTTTTGTAGGTTTTTCTGACAGAAAGAATGAAAGAGTATGGGAAGGCTTCATTAAAACTCTTGCAAGCGATTTGTCAGACGTTTTGGCTACATACTTAAAATATAAAACCGATATTATCTCAAAGGGCTTAAAGAGCGATACTCTCATTACAGTTCTTGATAATATCGATAGTTATGTTTGCGTTACTGATATTGTAACAAACGTTATCATCTATGCAAATGATTCTTTCTGCGCTACATTCGGTGACGATGTTATAGGCAAAACATATTCAAGTCTTTTAGGCGATTGTCAGAAGGCTTCAGAATTTTCTAACAGAAACGATTCAATTGTCGGTGACGTTAAAAATTACGACTGCTTCTGTGAAAAAACTCAGCAGTGGTTTGATATAACAGAGCGCTACATTATCTGGAATGGCGGTAAAACAGTTTTACTCCATACCATCAATGATATTTCAAACATCGTTGAATATGAAAAGGTAATCGAGCGTGAAGCGTTTACTGATAATTTAACAGGTCTGTATAACAGAAGAAATTTTGAGATTTCTCTCAATACCATTTCAAAGCTTGCAAAGCGCAATAACGAAAAGGGCTATCTTGTTTTGCTTGACCTTGATAATTTCAAGAACATAAATGATAGTTTAGGCTATCGCTATGGTGATAACCTGCTCGTTTCAGTTGCAAATAAGCTCAGAGAATTAGAGGCTATGGGTATAAGTGTATATCGCTTTGGCGGTGATGAATTTGCCCTTATCGTTCCTCCTGCAGCGTATGATAAAATGCCTGATGTAATGAGCTTTCTTGATTTGGCGTTCAAAAAAGAATGGCTCGTTATTGATACAATGTTCTACTATACAGTTTCTATCGGTTATGTATGTTTCCCTGATGACGGTGTTGGTACATCAACCCTTATGAAAAAGGCTGATATGGCGCTCTACAGCGCAAAGCGTGAAGGTAAGAACAGAGCCAGGGGCTTTGAACCTGAGATTGAGCAGAGCGCTTTGAGAAAGTATGAAATCGAGCGTAGTATGCGTAACGATGTCGCTGATAACTGCCGCAACTTTGAGGTTTTCTATCAGCCTATCATCAATGCTGATACCAAAAAGCTCGTCGGTGCTGAAGCTCTCCTCCGCTGGAAGAGTGATACGCTCGGCTATGTAGGCCCGTCAGAGTTTATCAGCGTTTCAGAAAACTTAGGTCTTATCAACAGAATAGGCGAGTTTGTAATGAGAAGTGCTTCAAAGCAGGCTAAGAAGTGGCTTGAAAGATATGGCGATAATTTCAAGATCAGTATTAACCTTTCAGTATGCCAGCTTGTTGAGGCTGACTTTGTAAGAAGTATAAAGTCTATTTTTGATGAAGATAACGTGCCATTGAAGAGCATCATCTTTGAGGTAACAGAAAGCCTTGCTATCAACGATATGCAGAAGATGAAGAGTGTTTTAAACGCTATCCGCGATCTAGGCGCAAACATAGCGCTTGACGATTTTGGTACTGGCTACTCAAGTCTTAACTGCTTCAAGCAGATGCCGCTTACTACCGTAAAACTTGATAAATCCTTGCTTGATGATATCGAAACTAATCCTACAACAAATGTATTTATCAAATCGCTTGTTGATATGACTCATGGCTTTGATATGAAGGTATGTGCAGAGGGCGTTGAAACTGAAGGTCAGTATGAAATTTTAAAGAATGGTAATGTTGACGTTATTCAGGGCTACTATTTTGGCAGACCTTGCACAACAGACAAATTTGAAGAATTATTCTAAACTTTTAAAAGCTGTATCAGATATGATACAGCTTTTATTATGAGGTGATATTATGGAGCTTTTATCGGGCAGACCCCTTGATACATCAGACCGACTTGAAAAAGAAATAGCGGTTTATGATTTTTTGGATACCCTTCTTATTGATTATCAGCGAGTAGACCATAGCGAAGCTACAACTATGGAAGAATGTGAAAAGATAGATAAAGCCCTGCAGGCTACAATCTGTAAAAATCTTTTCTTATGTAACCGTCAGGAAACTGCCTTTTATCTTCTGATGATTCCTGGTAACAAGAAATTCAAAACAAAGGATATCTCAAAGCAGATAGGTTCTGCAAGATTATCCTTTGCAAATGAAGATTATATGCAAAAGCTTTTAAATACAACTCCCGGCTCTGCAAGCGTTATGGGGCTTATTTTTGATAAGGAAAATACAGTAAAGCTTTTAATGGATGAAGATGTATTAAAGGGCGAGTATATCGGTTTTCATCCTTGTATAAATACATCGAGCATCAGAGTTAAAACCTCAGATTTGGTTGAAAAGATAATACCTGCTTTAAACCATACCCCGCAGATAGTAACCCTTATCCCTGAGGAGTAGATAATGGATAGAATGTATATCGCAGACGTAATTTTCAAGGGGGAGCTTTCAAAAAGGTCATACCTCAATGAGATACCTGCAGTAAAATATCTTATAAAAAATGAGCGTATCAGCTTTACAAAAAACGTTACATTTTTTGTAGGCGAAAACGGGAGCGGTAAATCAACTCTTTTAGAGGCGATAGCCGTAGCGTCAGGCTTCAACGCAGAGGGCGGAACAAAAAACTTTTCCTTCTCGAGCCGTGATACCCATTCAGAGCTTTATGAGCATATAACCATTTCAAGAGAACGTTTTGCAAAGGATGGTTTTTTTCTACGTGCAGAAAGCCTATATAATGCCGCAAGCTACATAGATGAGGCGGATGAGCAAAAAACTACCGCCCCGCCGATTATTGATAGCTATGGCGGCATATCCCTTCATAAGCAGTCGCATGGTGAAAGCTTTATAGCGATAGTCAAAAACCGCTTTGGCGGAAAAGGGCTTTATATTCTGGATGAACCTGAAGCGGCACTCTCACCGATGCGCTTAATGGAGCTTTTAGTGTATATCGATAAGAATGTAAAGAATGATTCTCAGTTTATAATAGCTACCCATTCACCAATTCTTATGTCATACCCCGACGCTGAGATACTTGAATTTTCAGAAGATGGAATAAAATCAGTAGATTATAAACAAACCGAGCATTTTAAGATAACCAAGCGCTTCATAGAAAGCCCTGAAAAAATGCTCAGATATTTGCTTGAAAATGAAGAATAAAAAACTCCGTGATTTCTCACGGAGTTTTATTTTATTTACTCTTCTTTTTCTTCTGATACTTAACCTTATACATCTGTGCGTCAGCAACTGAAATGCAATCGTTGATCGAGATTTCAACATTTGCCTTCACAGAATGTGCGCCGATACTGCATGACAGCTTATAAGGTTTATTTGATGTGTTATTGTGATTTTCAATTCTTTCTTCAATTCTTTTCTGAATATCTGCAGCCTGCTTATCATCGGCGTTCGGAATAAACAGTACATATTCGTCACCGCCGAATCTTGCCGCAACGCTGCCTTCGAGAGATTCCAAGATGATGATCTTTGCAAGCGAAGCGATAAGTGCATCACCTTCATCGTGACCAAACTGGTCGTTCGTAGTTTTCAATCCGTCAAGGTCAAAGTAGAGGATAGTTATGTATTTGCCCTCTTCAGCACACTTGTTGTAAAGCGGCATAACATCTCTCATAAAGCCACGGCGGTTGTAAAGACCTGTAACAACATCACGGATATATAGCTTATCAAGATGCGCTACGATTTCAGCCAGCTCATCTTGCTTTCTGATATTTTCCAGAGCGTTTGAAAGGTTTGAAAGCCATGAGTGATACATAACGCTTTCCATAGGGTAATAGCTGTTTGTGATTACAGTATAGCCAAAGCATCTGTCAAGAAAGTGAATAGGGGAGATTATATGAAAATCAACAGTACCTGTCATTTCATCAGCCTCGGTATGAATCTGAGATGACTTTATTGTCTTTGGCTCAACAAACTTCTGATTCTGATAATCCAAAACTGAGTGAACATATTCAGTATACCCTTCGCTTAAATAATCGCTTGTTGTATATGCCTCATCATAATCGTCAAGATGAAGCTTTGTGTTTGTGCCGTCCCAGTCCTCGCAAAGATACAGCGCAAACTTGTCACACTGAAGAGGTGGCAGATACTTCTTGAGCTTCTGAACACATTCCAAAACGCTGTTAGAGCCGCAAAGATCATCCTGCATATTGTCAGAATAAACGATATAATCAGAGAGTGATTCGATCTGATAGAACATTGGATTATTGATATCGTCAGAATCCCTTTCGATTTTAGGGCAGCCACAGCTTTGGGTGAAAACAGGATTACAGTCCATATACTGCTCAATAGGCTGACTTACATCATTGAAATGGTAAAACAGCTTCATACAAGCGCATTTGCCGATTTCAAGAAGAGGTCTGTCGATGGTGGTGATCTGCGGAGTATGATAGAATGCCTCGTCGGTATTATCAAAGCCTGACAACGCTACATCCTCAGGTACCTTAAAGCCTCTCTTTGTAAGCTCCTCAAAAGCTGAAAACGCCATAAAGTCATTGGATGAAATGATAGCCTGCGGCATTTCAATATCAGCCTCAACAAACTGCTTTACAGCCTCAGCGCCGTTCTTTCTGTAAAACTGACCGAAATAAACTCGTCTTTCATCATATTCAATACCATTTTCTTCAAGCACCTTGCAGTAGGTATCAAATCTGATTTTAGCTTCAGGGTTTGTCATAGGACCGGTAATAAAGTTGATTCTCTTAAAGCCATGTTCGTTGATGAAATGCTCAACTATTGTTCTCATAGCAGAAGCGTTATCAATACCTACAAAGTATGAGCCGTTTGTAATATTATCAATATCAACAAGCGGCACACCCGATTCTTTACACTTTTCGTAAAGCATCTGAGTATTCTTTGATTGAATTGTGTTGATAAGAGATATTACGCCATCATACTTGTCGATCTGTGGCAAGCTGAAAATGTTGTATTCACCTTTATCACGTTTTTCGTCGGCATCCTCATTTGCAAATGAAGAGAAGATAAAAAGCTCAAAATTGAGTTTCTTTGCTTCTTCAATCATTCCCTTGATGATGATGCGCTGGTATTCCTTATAAATGCCTGAAACGAAAACAGCAATTTTCTTTCTTTCCTGTAGCATAAATTAACCCCCTCGATTATGCTGAAAATTGTGAGTTATACAAATTATAATAGAATCCGCCTTTTTTAAGCAGCTCGTCGTGTGAGCCCTGCTCGATAATGTGACCTTTATCCATAACAAGAATAACATCAGCCTCCTTGATAGTGGATAAACGGTGTGCAACTATAAATGAAGTTCTGCCCTTCATCATAGCCTCAAATGCCCTCTGAACCCTTATTTCTGTACGGGTATCTATAGAAGATGTAGCTTCGTCAAGAA
>CALBJC010000090.1 GCA_937892655.1 uncultured Clostridia bacterium
AGAATCTGTAAATGTTCACGATGACATAAAGATCGGTAAGCCTACAAGGGATAAATACATTGAAAACTACAAGCAGACGATAAGAAATTTATCAAAATACGGAGTAAAGGTTATCTGCTACAACTTTATGCCGATTTTTGACTGGACCCGTTCAGACCTTTTTCATCCGGTAGGAGATGGCTCAACCGCCCTTTACTACAAAAAGGATATGATTCAGAGTGACTATAACGCAATGGCTGAATACATTATGAGCTTTACTGAAAAGTATAATATGACTTTTCCCGGCTGGGAGCCTGAGCGAATGGCTACTCTTGACAAGCTGTTTTACGAATACAAGGATGTTGACCACGAAAAGCTATGGGAAAATCTCAGGTATTTTCTTGAGGCTATTATGCCCGTATGCGAAGAATGTGATGTAAAAATGGCTATTCACATGGATGATCCGCCATGGGATATTTTCGGTCTGCCAAGACTTCTGATAAACGAAGAGAACATCGACAGATTTTTAAAGATGGTAGACCACCCCTGCAACTGCCTTACATTATGCTCAGGCTCTCTGAACGCAAACGCTGAAAACAATGTAGCGAATATTGTAAGAAAGCATTGCAGCAGAATAGCTTTTGCACATATAAGAAATGTAAAGCATTTTGAAAACGGTGATTTTTCAGAGGCAAGCCACCGTGACTGTGACGGAGATACGGGTATTTTAGAAATACTAAGAGCCTATCACGACTGCGGCTATGAGGGCTATATCCGCCCTGACCACGGCAGACATTTATGGGGCGAAGGTCCCGGTACTGTGCGCCCGGGCTACGGGCTTTATGACAGAGCGCTTGGCATTATGTATATGCTTGGCGTATGGGATATGCTCGACAGATTAAAAAATGAGGAGAAAAAGCTATGATAAATATGCCTATAGATATTGATTATTCAGGAAAGGTTGTTGTTATAACGGGCGCAGGCGGACTTATCTGCTCTACAATGGCAAGAGCCTTTGCGCAGAGCGGCGCTAAGGTTGCAGCGCTTGATATAAACGAAGAGGCTGTAAAGTCACTTGCTCGTGAGCTTACAGCAGAGGGCTTTGTATGCTATGGCTACAAGGCAGATGTTCTTGACAAAAGCTCGCTTGAGGCTGTTCACAAGGCTATTATTTGCGACCTTGGCAGCTGCGATATTTTAATAAACGGCGCAGGCGGCAACAATCCGCGCGCTACAACATCAAATGAGTATCAGCATGAGGCTGACAATAACTCTACTACCTTCTTTGACCTTGAGGCTGATGGCGTTGACTTTGTTTTCAAGCTCAATTTTCAGGGTACTCTATTACCTACCCAGGTTTTCACAAAGGATATGGTTGAGAAAAAAGACGGTGTTATACTTAACATCTCATCAATGAACTCATACATTCCGCTGACAAAAATCCCTGCATACTCTGCGGCTAAGGCAGGTATCTCAAACTTTACTCAGTGGCTTGCTACTCACTTTGCAGGAAGCGGTATAAGATGTAACGCTATCGCCCCTGGATTTTTGGTTTCAGCACAGAACAGAGCGCTTTTGTATAACGATGACGGCACACTTACAGCACGTTCGCAGAAGATCTTAAACGGAACACCTACAAAGAGATTTGTTGACGCTGCGGAGCTTATCGGTGCTACTATGTTTTTATGTGACTCTAAGAGTGCATCAGCTATCACAGGCGTTGTTTTACCTGTTGATGCAGGCTTTTCTGCGTATTCAGGCGTATAAGGTATGGAGGATAATATGACTGTACTTGAAAGACTTAAAAATGCAATGGTCGTTCCCGTTGTAGTTATTGACGACAAAAAGGACGCTGTAAATACCGCTAAGGCTCTGCTCAAAGGCGGTATTGATGTAATGGAGATTACAATGCGAACTCAGTGTGCGCCTGACGCTATAAAAGAGGTCAGCGAAAACTGTCCTGAAATGCTCGTGGGTGCCGGCACTGTACTGAACGTTGAACAGTGCAAGCTCGCTGTGAAAATGGGTGCGAAATTTATCGTATCCCCTGGGTTTGACAGTCAGGTAGTTTCATGGTGCATAGAAAATAATATCACAGTAACACCCGGTTGCGTTACACCATCAGAGATAACAAGCGCTGTGAATATGGGGCTTGAGGTTGTAAAGTTTTTTCCCGCAAACATCTATGGCGGGCTTGATACTATCAAAAACCTTTCGGCAGTTTTTGGCAAAATCAAATTTATGCCGACAGGCGGTATCAACTCAGGCAATATCAAGGAATACATCGACTCCCCTTTTATTCACGCAGTAGGCGGCTCGTGGGTTTGCCCAAAATCCGATATTGCGCAGGGTAACTTTGATAAAATTACTGACCTTTGCCAAAATGCACGCAAAGCGGCAATGGGCTTATAAAACTTAAAAAAGAGGAATATTTATGGCAAGAATAATTACCTTCGGCGAGCTTATGCTTCGTCTTCAGCCTTATAATTTTGAGAGATTTGTTCAATGCAGTAATGTTTCATTCACCTTCGGCGGCGGTGAGGCAAACGTTGCGGTTTCCCTTGCAAACTACGGTCTTGATGCGGCATTTGTAACAAAGCTGCCTGAGCATTTTATAGGTCAGGCGGCAGTAAACAGCCTGCGCCGATACGGCGTTGACACCTCGCTTATCGCAAGAGGCGGCAAGAGAGTTGGCATTTATTTCAACGAAAAGGGCGCTTCACAAAGAGGCTCTGTTTGTATCTATGACCGTGCAGATTCAGCTATCGCTACAGCAACCCCTTCTGACTTTGACTGGGACAAAATATTTGATAACGCTGACTGGTTTCACTTTACAGGTATTACCCCGGCACTCTCTCCACAGCTTGCTGACATCTGCATGACAGCTTGCAGTGAGGCTAAAAAGAGAAATATAAAAATCTCCTGCGACCTCAATTACAGAGCAAAGCTATGGTCACAAGAACAAGCCAGAGAAACTATGACAAAGCTTTGCGAGTATGTTGATATATGCATTGCAAACGAAGAGGACGCAAAGGACGTTTTTGGTATTGAGGCTGACGCTACTGACATCTATTCAGGAAAGCTCAATCACGAGGGCTACAAATCAGTAGCTGTAAAGCTCGCAGAGAAATTTGGCTTTTCGATGGTAGCTATCACTTTAAGAGAGAGCCACTCGGCATCTGACAACGGCTGGAGCGCTATGCTTTATAATGTAAAGACAAAGGAATTCTGCTTTTCAAAGAAGTATGAGTTACATATCATCGACCGTGTAGGCGGCGGTGATTCATTCGGCGCAGGGCTTATCTACTCGATACTCAGCGGTAAGAACACTCAGCAGACGGTTGAGTTTGCAGTAGCCGCATCCGCTCTGAAGCATTCGGTTGAGGGTGACTTCAATATGGTCACAGTAGCAGAGGTCGAAAAGCTTGCCGGCGGTGACGGCAGCGGCAGAATACAAAGATAACATAAAAAAGGACATCTTGCATTTTGCAAAATGTCCTTTTATTTTTCAGATTATTCAAGGCTCTGCTGAGGAGATACGCCAAAAAGCTTTGTATATGCTCTGTAAAATGATGAATAGTCATTAAAACCTGACTCCTCGCAGGCGGTTTTAGCAGAATAGCCCTGCAGGATTTTTTCTTTTGCCAAGGTAAGCCTTTTTCTTGTGATATAATCCCACGGAGCAGCACCCGTTGCCTGCTTGAAAACTCGTGAAAACTGAGATGGGCTTAAATGAAAATGCTCTGCAAGCTGTGGGATAGATATTTCATCAGAAAGATGCTTATCTATATAACGGATGATCTTTTCTGACAGGCTTCTTGGCTTTAGCTCTTCATTCTTGTTTGAAAATGCACGATTGAGTATATCTAGCATTATTGTCAGATGAGTAGTACAGGTAAGCCTTCTTTCATACTCACCCTTTGCATTTTTCATCTGCTCAAAAAGCTTTAAAAACAAAGGCATATCAATCTCATCCTCTGAGTAAAAATTCTTTTTACCCAAAGGTCTGTCGCTGAAGGCCTTCTGAAGCTCCCCTTCAGGGTCAATGGACGACAAAAGCGACAGCGGAAAATTTATAGCGTATCGTTCATAGCAGGTACTGCTTAAAATCTTCGGCGTATGCGCCTCGGCAGGGCGCATTATCATTACTGTATTTTCATACAGAGGGTATTTTGAGCCTTCAACTAAATACTCAATATCACCACGTACTAGGTAGAAAATCTCGCATCTATCGTGGATATGCATATTGAATACCAAAGGGTCAGGCTTTTTAC
>CALBJC010000091.1 GCA_937892655.1 uncultured Clostridia bacterium
CATCGCAGTAGAATGCAGGGATTCTGTGTCCCCACCAGAGCTGACGGGAGATACACCAGTCACGGATATCCTCCATCCAGTTGAAATAATTCTTTTCAAAACGCTGTGGAACAAACTTGATATCGCCGTTTCTTACAGCTTCAATAGCAGGACGGGCAAGCTCTTCCATCTTTACAAACCACTGAAGAGAAACTCTAGGCTCGATAGTTGTACCGCAACGGTAGCAGGTACCAACATTGTGCTGATGGTCTTCAACCTTGATTAAGAAGCCCTGTTCTTCAAGGTCCTTAACCATTGCCTTTCTTGCTTCAAAGCGGTCCATACCTGCATACTTAGGATAATCTTCAATAATCTTAGCGTCATCTGTCATTACGTTGATAACAGGAAGATTGTGTCTTAAACCAACCTCAAAGTCGTTAGGGTCGTGAGCAGGAGTAATCTTTACAACACCTGTACCGAATTCCATATCAACATAAGAGTCGCCAACGATCGGGATTTCTCTGCCAACGAGCGGTAATGTAACTGTTTTACCGATTAAATCCTTATATCTTTCATCCTTAGGGTTTACAGCTACAGCTGTATCGCCAAGGAGAGTTTCAGGTCTTGTTGTAGCAAGTTCTACATAGCCTGAACCATCTGTAAGAGGGTATCTTAAATGCCAGAAGCAGCCAGCCTGATCTTCATATTCAACCTCAGCGTTTGAGATTGATGTTTTACAGTGAGGACACCAGTTGATAATTCTTTCGCCTCTGTAGATATAGCCCTGATCATAATACTTAACGAAAACATCCTTTACAGCCTTTGAACAGCCTTCATCCATAGTAAAGCGTTCTCTTGACCAGTCACATGATGAGCCAAGACGCTTGAGCTGTGAAATAATTCTGCCGCCGTACTGCTCCTTCCATGCCCATGCTCTTTCCAAAAAGCCTTCTCTGCCGATATCCTCCTTGAAGATACCTTCCTTACGCATAGCTTCAACGATCTTTGCCTCAGTTGCAATAGAAGCATGGTCTGTACCAGGAAGCCAGAGGGTTGCATAGCCTGACATTCTCTTCCAACGGATAAGGATATCCTGCAGGGTATTGTCAAGAGCGTGACCCATATGAAGCTGACCTGTGATGTTTGGAGGTGGAATTACGATCGTATATGGCTCTTTATCAGGGTCGATATAAGCCTTGAAGCAATCGTTATCTGTCCACTCCTTATATATTCTGCCCTCAAACTCGGAAGGCTCATAGGTTTTTGCGAGTTCTTTTCTCATTTTATTTTATCCTTTCAAAAGTTATTATTTCAAATTCAAAAAGCTACCCACAGACTCGTGAGCTACCGTAAGTTTTAAGGCTTTTTGGGAAAAGGTTTGTTCTTATAAACATTTTTATCATTCCTTTCTTTTTATGCCATAAAACTCCATAATAAATTATTATTACATATTTAATGTATTTTGTCAACCTTACTTTGCCTTATTAGTGCTGTTTAAAAGCTCGCTTACCGCTACCATCAGAAGTGCAAAGAAAAGTAAGAACGCAGGGAAAATCGCAAGTGATATATTATCGCCCAAGATACCGAAAAGCGGTGGCATAAAGGTTGTACCGACATAGGCAGTTGCCATTTCAAGACCGATTACAGACTGAGAGTTTTCCTTGCCAAAGCTTATAGGTGTTGAGTGGATAAGACAAGGGTAAACAGGCGCACAGCCAAGACCGATTATCAGAAGACCCGCCAGAGCAAACGCCGGGGCAATAAATGAGATAAATACGAAAATGATGCCCGCCAGGATTATTCCTGAGCCTATTCTCACAAGCGCTTTGTCTGACAGCTTTTCAGATAAAAAGCCGTTTATAAATCTGCCAAATGTAATACCTAAGTAGAAAAGTGATGCAAATTTTGCCGCTGTATATTCGTTTATCCCTCTTACCTCTACAAAGTATGAGGTTGCCCATAAACCTGCTGTTGCCTCAAGTGAGCAATACGCAAAGAAGGTTAAAATCGCAAACACAACACCCTTTATTTTTAAGGTCTGAGCTATGGATTTTGTTTTTACCTTTTCTTCACCTTCTGCCTTTTCAGGCTTTTTCCAGAGTGGAAGGCTTATGAAAATAGCTGTACATAAAACTACCTGAAGAATGCTGACACTCAGATAGCCCTTATCCCAGCCGTAGCCTCTTGTAAGGCAAAAGCTCATAATATACGGGCTTATCGAGCAGCCTACTCCCCAGAAGCAGTGAAGCCAGCTCATATGGCGAGCAGCATAATGAAGCGCTACATAGTTATTGAGCGCCGAGTCAACACACCCTGCTCCCAGACCATACGGAATGCCCCACAGACAGAGCGACAAAACGCTGTCAGACACAGAAAAGCCAAACAGCGCTACTGCTGTCATAAAAACGCTTACTGCAGTGACTACCCCGGTACCTACTCGGTTTATGATCTTTGCAGAAAAAAGGCTTGAGATAATAGTTCCCCCTGCAATAACCATAGTAATAACACCCGCTACCGATAGCGGTGCTCCGATATCCTGATGCATTACAGGCCATGCAGACCCCAAAAGCGAGTCAGGAAGCCCCAGACTTATAAACGAAATATATATAATCGCCAAAAGCAATGAAAACATAGTTTTTTTATTCCCCTTTTTTAACGCATTACATCAAGTATATATCACTGATTTTACTTTTTCAATTAACCTATTGTAAATTTATATGATACCTGAAAGTTTTCTATTGTTAATTATTTATCAACTATATTATACAAAATGTTTTACCGAATAATATCGGGGTTTGTAGAAAAAACTGCTTGAAATTTATTTTGTTATGTAGTATAATATTGTTGTATGTTATATAGTCGGTTAAAACCGACAAACATAAATAACCGAAGGGAGTATAGAACATGAATTATTCTCATGAAGTAGAGAGAATGTGCGTTCTCGAAAAGGGCCCTAAGCACGGTCCAGCCCCAATTCCTGAAGAAGGCAGATGGGTAAAGGCTTATGACGTGAAGGACATTTCCGGTCTTACACACGGTATTGGCTGGTGCGCTCCACAGCAGGGTTGCTGTAAGCTCACATTAAACGTTAAAAACGGTATCATCGAGGAAGCTCTGGTTGAAACACTTGGTTGTTCAGGTATGACTCACTCAGCAGCTATGGCAGGCGAAATCCTTCCTGGCAAGACAATCCTCGAAGCTCTCAACACAGACCTCGTTTGTGACGCTATCAACGTAGCTATGAGAGAACTTTTCTTACAGATTGTTTACGGTAGAACACAGACTGCTTTCTCAGAAGACGGTCTTCCAATCGGTGCAGGTCTTGAAGACTTAGGTAAGGGCTTACGTTCACAGGTAGGTACAATCTTCTCAACAGGTAAGAAGGGCGTTAGATACCTTGAAATGGCTGAAGGCTACATCCTCAAGGTTGCAGTAGATAAGGATAACCAGCCATGCGGTTATCAGTTTGTAAGACTTGGTAAAATGCTCGAAGACATCCGTCACGGCATGAACCCAACTGAAGCTTACGAAAAGAACATCGGTACATACGGCCGTTTCACAGCTGAAGACGGTGCTGTTAAGTACATCGATCCAAGAGAAGAATAAGGGAGGGCGAGTTTATTATGGCAAAGTTTGAAGGACAGGAAAGAAGAATGCCTAAAATCGAGGCTTGCCTTGCTGAATATGGCTTTAAGAACATTGACGAAACAGCAGAATTCTGTAAGTCAAAGGGTATCGACGTTGAAGCTATCGTAAAGGGCGTTCAGCCAATCGCATTTGAAAATGCAGTTTGGGCTTATACACTCGGTACAGCAGTAGCTCTCAAGAAGGGTATCACAAAGGCTGCTGACGCTGCTGAAGCAATCGGTATCGGTTTACAGGCTTTCTGTATCCCAGGTTCAGTTGCTGAACAGAGAAACGTAGGTCTTGGTCACGGTAACCTCGGCGCTATGCTTTTAAGAGAAGAAACAGACTGCTTCTGCTTCCTCGCAGGTCACGAATCATTCGCTGCTGCTGAAGGCGCTATCGGTATCGCAAAGACAGCTAACAAGGCTAGAAAGTCACCACTCAGAGTTATCCTCAACGGTCTTGGTAAGGATGCTGCTATGATCATTTCAAGAATCAACGGCTTTACATACGTTGAAACAGAATATGATTTTGCTACAGGCAACCTCAAGATCGTTAACGAAACAGCTTACTCAAATGGTGATAAGGCTAAGGTTCGTTGCTACGGCGCTAACGACGTTTTAGAAGGCGTTGCTATCATGAAGCACGAAAAGGTTGACGTTTCAATCACAGGCAACTCAACAAACCCAACAAGATTCCAGCACCCTGTTGCAGGCTCATACAAGAAGTGGGCTCTTGAAAACGACAAGAAGTACTTCTCAGTAGCTTCAGGTGGTGGTACAGGTAGAACACTCCACCCAGATAACGTAGCTGCAGGTCCTGCATCATACGGTCTTACAGACACAATGGGTAGAATGCACGGTGATGCACAGTTCGCTGGTTCATCATCAGTACCTGCTCACGTTGAAATGATGGGTCTTATGGGTATGGGTAACAACCCAATGGTAGGTGCAACTGTTGCATGTGCCGTTGCTGTTGAAGAAGCTGCAAAGTAATAAAAGCTTACCTATACAGAATACAAAATAAATTACGCCATCTCACTTTTGTGAGATGGCGTTTTTGTGCGTATTCGGCGTTTTTGTTTGTTGACATTAAAGTTTTCTTGTGATAATATAAATTAAAATTCAAAGAGGGGGTTTTGTAATGAAAATTGCAGTTTGTGAAGATGAAAAGTTTTATTCTGAAAAGCTCATAAGCTCATTAACCAGCTATTTTGACAGTCACAATCTGACTTGTGAAATCTCACTCTTTGATTATGAACCGCTCCTTGATGAAAGCTTTGAGCTTATTTTTCTTGATATTGCACTTAAAGGCTGTGATGGTGTTGAGATTGCCAGAAGCCTTCGTTCAAATGGGATCACTACTCCTGTGATTTTTGTTACAAGCATGAAGGATAGAGTTTTTGAAGGTTATGATGTAGGAGCTTTTGATTTTATCGTTAAGGATACAATGGATGAAAAGCTAGGTCGTGTTCTTGACCGTTTCTTTTCTGTTTTCAACTCATTCATTGTTGTAGATACAAAAGAAAACTCAAAAACAAAAATAAGAGTTTCGGATATTATCTATATTGAGCCTGACGGCAGGGGCAGTATTATCTGTACCAATGATGAAATTATCTTATCATCGGATACTGTATCTTCCATAAGCAAAAATCTGAACACCGGTTTTGTTGAATGCTATAAATCTATTTTTGTAAAAACTGACAATATCAAAAGAGTTGACAGCGACAGCCTTACTCTTATCAATCAGAAAATTCTCCCCGTAAGCCGAAGAAACCGCAAAAACGTTTTGTCAGCTGTAATGAGCGAGGTGAAAAAACGATGAAAAGGAGTATGAGTTTTTTAGCTGTCTCTCTGTCTTTGGTTTTTATTATAATAAACGCTGTTTTATTTTACAGCTCTGTATGTTCGGGCGACTACATTTCGTTCGACGGTGTTTTAGGGCAGAGCGGTGTTGTAAGCAAGGATGAAATCCGCTCGGTTATGAGCATACTGAATAATAACTCACATGATGAGATAGCTCAAAAGAAGCAGCTTTATGAAACAGAATACTATGACCTGATTACAGGCTATGTTAAAAAGGATGAGCAAAAGCTTATTCAGGCTGAGAAATCGGCTCAGCTTTATTCAAAGGCTTTTCAGATAGCATCTGCTGTAGATGAATATCCCGCTTACACATCATCAATAATCGAAAATGCAGATAAAATGCATAGTGTTTCTATTTTTGGTGAAAGTGAAAATATGATGAATTTTGAAAAAGCGTCATATGAATACAGAAAGCTTTCAGATGTAAAGCCCGAACATTTTAATGACGCAGGGCTTTTATCACTCATAGGTTTTCACTCAACTGATATTATCGCTCTTATTCTTGTTTTTTCAGTATGTGCCCTTCTGTATTCAAATTATCGCAAGAGCAGCTTGCAGCTCAGAAGCCATAAGAGATATGTTTTATTTTATTCATTACTTCTTCTGACAACCGCTTTTATAATTTACCTGACTAATATTCTCTTTGCATCAAAGCATCTTTTTATAAATGATTTTTCAATACCGATTCAGTCGGCAAAAGCTTTCTACACAAGCGTATTCAGGCTTTCTATCGGACAATTTCTTTTATTATGGCTTATATCAAAGCTTTTAATATTGATGCTTATATTCTTTGCTGTCATGGCGGTTATGATGTTCCCTGTCAAGGCATTCTCGTTTATTTCAATTGCATTTATCATATTTGAAATTCTGACATTTTCACGCTATGATATAAATATCTTCTCAGCATTTTGTATTGAAAAGCTGATAGCAGGATTTAATAACGTAAATATTATGTCAGATGTAGTACTCAGCATATATCCGTTTTTTGCATTGCTTTTTATATCGCTTATACTGTTTTCTATTCTGTTTTTTGTAAGAACAAAAAAGATGTATGAAAATGCTGTTGCCGCTGCGACAAAGGCTTACTACGACGATATAAATGATAAATACCGTCAGACAAGGGCAATGCACCATGATATGCACAATCACCTTGAGGCGTTGTCAGCACTTCTTGATATGGATAAGATTGACGAGGCAAGAAAATATCTCGGCGAGGTTGTTTTGAATCTTGACAATGTAAAAGCTACTTTCAAAACCGACCGTGAGGTTTTGGACGCACTTATATTCAAAAAGCAAAGCGAAGCACTCAACGCTGATATTGATCTGAACATAAGCATTGCCGCTTCATTACACAACAAATCTGTATCAGACTACGATTTATGTACGGTATTCGGAAATATTCTTGACAATGCTATCGAAGCTGTATCAGGGCTTGAAAAAGAAAACAGAAAAATCACACTTGAAGTTAAAAATCAGCAGGATATGCTTATGGTATTCTGTGAAAATCCTTTCTTCGCAATAAAGCCACAGCTGAAAACCACAAAGTCAGATACGAAAAACCACGGACAAGGTATTGGCAGAGTAAAGGCTGTTGCTTCAAAATATAACGGCATCTGTGATATAACTACCGACAACAATATATTCTCGATATCTGTTATTCTGAACATTTAAATACCACTTTTGCACCAATTTCAACCACTTGTGCAAAAGTGGTTTTCTTTTTGCACAAATTGCGGTAGAATTAAGCTGACAAAAGAAAGGAGAATTCAAAATGAAAAAGCTTTTATGTATGACGATTATTTCTATGATGCTGTTTACTGCCTGTTCTTTTTCCAAAGATAACAGCAAATCATCATCTGATAAACCGAACAATTTTTACAACACCTTTATGGAAACAGACAACGGCTATTATCTGTGTGAGAGAGGTATGAGCTTAAAGTTTTTTGATAAGGCTACAAAAACCGAGGTATTCTTATGCAATAAGCCTGAATGTCAGCACGATAACAGCAGCTTTTGCAACGCTACAGCAGAAAATATCACCGTAAACGACTGGGTGCTTTACGATGGATATATCTATCTCCTATGCATAGAAAAACAAAGTGAGAGCGTTGAGGTAAACATCTACAGAGCATCTCTTGACGGCTCATCTCTGACAAAGTTTTATGAGGTCACTGCTTTGAAAAAATCTGCAGAGCAGGATTATCAGCTTATGCTCGGTGATATGATAATTCACAAAAACAGAATTTATCTTACCTACAAGCTGGCAACCGATACGGGTGCATTCGGTTTTGGCAAGGCTCAGTTTTGTGAGATAAATCTTGATAACAAGAAAATGAAGGTTCTTTATGAGATCGAGGATAACTTTTCTCAGATGCCTTCATACTTCTGCGGTATAGGTGATAAGCTCTATTACTCTGTATATGACCGTTCATTCTTAGTTTATGAGTATGATATAAAAACAAACAAGACTGTTGAGATGGGTATTGGCTTTTCAACGCTAAGAAGCGATGGTCAGGCTCTGTACGGAATAAGTGAATTTGACGGCAGGCAGGATACGATATGCAGATATGATATTAAAACCAAAGAAATTACGCCTATCGTTTCTGAGCATAACAACTGGTTTAATGAATGTTTTACAGTTGACAGCGGACTTCTGTTTTTATACGACAGAAATGAAAACTCTGATATAGTAACAGATGTTTATGACCTGAGCGGTACCAAAATCTGCACTATTGATATAAAGGATATGGAAAAGTATTCATACACGCCTACTCTGAGCACCTATAATGGATATGTGTATATTCAGACACACGTAGCAAAATCATTTGATGATATGCCTGATACCATAGAGTATATGTACGATGTATTATACAGATGCTCTATTGAGGACATCAAAAATAAAAATGTAAATTTTGAGTTTGTATATAAAAGAAATGAATATTATGCAGAGGTATAAAGATGCTTGAGATTAAAAACCTTACTAAAAAATACGGCGATTTTGTAGCACTTGATAATATAAATCTTACTCTTACAAACGGAGTTTACGGAATTTTAGGTGCAAACGGTGCAGGAAAATCCACAATGCTAAATCTCATAACCGACAACATAAAAAGAACATCGGGAGAGATTTTATATAACGGTGAAGATATACTCACTTTAAAATCAGCATTCAGAAAAAAAGTAGGCTATACTCCACAGCTTCAGGGTATGTATGAGAGCTTTTCTGCGTATTCATTTCTGGCATACATCGGTGCACTTAAGGGTATGAAAAAAAGCGAATGCAAAAAACAGATATATGAATATACACAGCTTGTGAACTTAAGCGATGTTATTCATAAAAAGCTTGGCTCTTTCTCGGGCGGTATGCGTCAGAGAGTTCTGCTCGCCGCAGCAATGCTTGATAATCCTGAAATACTGATACTTGATGAACCTACAGCAGGGCTTGACCCAGAAGAGAGAATAAGACTCAGAAACTACATTGCAAAGCTTTCGGAAAACAGGATAGTTCTGCTTGCAACCCATGTTGTAAGCGATATTGAATGTATAGCAAGCAAGGTTTTGATATTATCAAAAGGAAAGCTTCTTAAAACTCTCCCCCCTATTGAGCTTATTTCAAGCCTTGAAGGCAAGGTAGGCGAAATGGCTGGCAGCTTTGATGAGGTTGAGTCAAAAAGAGAGCAGCTGGGCTTTGGTCAGATCGCTCAGAAAAAAGATGGTTTTGTTCTGAGGGTTGTTTCTGATACTCTCCCTGAGGGATTTACAAGCGTTGATGATATCGACCTTGAAGACGTATATCTTTACTATTCAAAAGAAAAGGGTAACAAAGTATGTGTGAACTAAAACGTATCTGCTCTAAAAAAGCTCTTTTCATATTGCTGATGATAATAGTATTAAACTCTCTGATATTCTACATATCATTACCTGACAATAAAGAGATAACTCTTACCGGTCAGGCACTTGATGAATATATTGCACAATACCCTCAGTTTTTACATAGTGTTTCAGAGCAAGGCAGCAGTATCTCAGTTCTGTCAATTTACGCCGACGATTTTTCAAAAAACAATATTGATAAAACAATGCTTGACTACAAAAATCTGAGTGGGATTTTGCTTGAAAATGCTGATAACAGAGCCCTTGTAGTATGGTCTGACTATCATCTTTGCGATATAATCATTTTAGGGCTTATGCTTATAGTGGTTTTATCCTTTAAAAGCGAAGGCTCAAAAGGGCTGACTATGCTGATAAGGTCAACAAAAAACGGCAGAGTATCGCTTTATGTTCAGAGAATTGCAGTTTTACTTATTTGCTCTGTTGCAATTTCTTTTTCACTTAGTCTTACTACCCTTATAACCTCAGCGGTTACCTTTGACGGAGTAAAGCTGTTTTCACCGATTCAGTCGGTAAGCCAGTTTATGAAATGTCCTTATGAAATCAGCATTTTATCATATATTATCAGCTCTATACTGATAAAAGCCTTTACAGTATTCTCAATCTGTGTTTTTGTATACTTTCTGATGCTTGTATTCAAAAACAGCTTGTTTATAGCAGGTATTGTAATTGCAAGCACTGCAGAAATAATTCTGTCGCTTACAATAAAAGAAACATCAAGCTTTAATCATCTGAAATTTGTAAATCTGTTTACGCTTTTAAAAACCGATATCTACTTTAAAGAGTATCTCAACCTGAATTTCTTCACAAAGCCTGTTTACTATTTAGACGGTGCTTTGATGGTAACTTTGACTCTTGTAGCAATAGTTTTTGTATGCTCACTTTTTATCAGCGAGAAAAAGTATTTTGTATCAAAAAGCTCTGTGGGCAGATACTTTTATAAAATTAAGGCTTTTATAGCAAAGCTTTTACCTTCCGGCTCTGTTTTTACTTTTGAAGCAAGAAAGCTGCTTATAAATCAGGCAGTTCTCCCTGCTTTTATAATCTTTATGTTTATTGTAAATAACACTCTGGGGGCATATGAGTATGTTTACTCTGTTGACAAGAATGTTGAACGCTGGTACAACACCTTTAAAGGCGAAATATCAGAACAGATGAGGGCTGATATCCAAAAGGAGCTTTCAGGTTTTGATAAGAATATCGCATATTATCAGGCTCAGATAGATGATGAGCTTTCTAATGCTGTTCCAAACAAAGCAAGAATTGAAAATCTCAATACCTTTTTATATGAAAACATTACTCAGAAAGAGGCACTGACAGTAGTTTACAGTAATGTTACAAGCGGTCTTGAATATTCATTGAAAAATTGCATAAAGATTGACAACATCAAGCCTTTTGCATGGAATTTCTTGCTCAGAGAGGATAAGAATACTGTAAATACCGCATCGCTGTATATACTGCTGTTTATCATCTTTGCTTCAAGCGGTATATTCTCGTATGACAAGCAAAATAATATGACAAGCACCATCAGAACGCTATATAACGGAAGGATAAAAACTACAGTTATTAAACTTTTGTATATAGCCCTGATATCGGCTGTATTCGCAATTTTTGTTCACAGGGTTCAGTATAATATGATAGGCGAAATACTGCAATTTGAAAATCTGTCTTCCCCTGTTCAATCGCTTTCATTTATGCGTGAATTTCCGTTTTTAATTTCAATAAAAGGCTTTATAATCCTGCTGTTTATTATCAGAGGGGTATCGGCTGTAATAATAAGCCTTCTTACAGCTGTTATCTCAAAATATACACCTGACAGAATGCTGTCTCTTGTAGCAGGAGTATTCATACTCGCTGTTCCGTCAATGCTATTGACGATCTCATCAGAAAACGCATTTAGCCTTGTCAGCCTTTTAGGAGGATTATTTATCTGTTAGACAAAACCCCGCCACACGATAAAAACCGATGTGGCGGGGGTATTTTATCTATTTATGTGTATCAGCGCATTGTACATACTTGCTTTTTATATCAAAGCCGTGATAGAGAGGGCCGCTTCCTTTTCCTAAATCGAGCATATAGCCTAAAGCGCCTGAGATATATTCTTTTGCAAGGAGTACCGCCTCTCTGAGCTCATACCCTTTTGCGAGATTTGACGCTATTGCAGATGACAGAGTACAGCCTGTACCGTGGGTATTTTTGTTTTCAACTCTCTTACCCTCAAACCATGTTAAGCTGTCATTATCAAAAAGCAGGTCATCTGCATCGCTGATGCTGTGTCCGCCTTTTAACAATACAGAGCAGCTATACTTTTTTGAAATAGCTACAGCCGCAGACTGCATATCAGATTTATTGCAGATCTTCATATCTGACAAGACCTCAGCCTCGGGGATGTTCGGGGTAATTACACGGGCTAGTGGCAAGAGTAGTTTCTTCAAGGTATCTACAGCGTCTTCTTGCAGAAGCCTTGAGCCGCTTGTTGAAACCATCACAGGATCGACCACAATGTTTTTTGCGTCATAAAACTTTAGTCTGTCGGCTATTACCTCAATGAGCGCTTTTGAGGCTACCATTCCCGTTTTTACAGCATCGGGGAAAATATCGGTGAATACAGCGTCTATCTGCTGACCGAGAAATTCGGGAGCGACCTGCGAAATTGCAGTAACTCCCATAGTATTCTGAGCTGTAAGCGCTGTTATTGCGCTCATAGCATATACACCGTTTGCCTGCATGGTTTTTATGTCTGCTAAAATTCCAGCACCCCCGCTTGAATCGCTGCCTGCAATCGTGAGCGCTGTTTTAACCTTTCTGTAATTCATAGAAGGCCTCCTTTAGCTTCTTTGCCGCATTGCATGGGTCATCAGCTTTCATAATCGCTGAAACTGCGCAGATACCGTCAATATTACTGCCTCTGAGAATACCGATATTATCCTTATTTAAGCCACCTATTGCGTTTACCTTAATAGGCACTGCCCTGACGATTTCTTTTAGCGTATCAACTGATGTAAGAACAGTTTTGACCTTTGTAGTTGTAGGATAGATAGCGCCTACTCCAAGATAATCAGCTCCCTGCTTGTAAGCCTCAATCGCCTGCGGTACAGTTTTGGCAGTAGCGCCGACGATTTTATCGTCACCCATCAGCTTTCTTGCAAGTGATACGGGCATATCGGACTGACCGACGTGAACGCCCTCAGCACCTACTGCAAGCGCAACATCTACCCTATCATCGATAATAAGCGGAATATCATACTTTTTTGTAATGTTGTGAACGCTTTTTGCAAGATTTAGATATTCTCTAGTTGTACGCTCCTTTTCACGAAGCTGAATAAGGGTTACACCGCCCTTGCACGCTTCTTCTACACGATAAAGAAACTCTTCTTGTGTAAAGCCTGTGCTGTCGGTTATAAAATACATTGTTGTATCAAGCTTTTTCATAGCTACCTCACATATAAATATAGTCATTCAAAACGGGCTGCAGACCCTGAGCAGAAATATCGTTATACATCTTATCAAGAGATCTGTCGTCATTTATTTCAAACTGCTCATCGCCTTTTTCCCCTTCTGTTTTTTTACCGCTGTATTTGCTTTCGTGGTCACCTATTCCCGTAGACACACCCGCTGAAACCTTTGTTGCGGCTATTTTTACAATACCGTTTCGAAAGCTTTCGCTCTCTCTTGATGAAACAGTAATACCCACAAACGGCAGAAAAATTCTGTATGCGCAGATTATCTGGCAAAGCTGGGTTTCGTGAACATCAAGAGGGTTTATTTTATCATTATTTATAATTGGTCTGAGCCTTGGACACGAAAGCGACATTTCGGCATGCGGATATTTTCTCTGAAGGTAATAAACGTGCATAGCACTTGCCAAAGCATCCTTTCTGAAATCTGAAAGCCCTAAAAGCGCTGAAAACGCAACTCCTCGCATACCGCCCATCAAAGCTCGCTCCTGAGCTTCAAAGCGATACGGATATACCCTCTTATGACCCAAAAGATGCAGATGAGAATAGCGGTCGCTGTCATAGGTTTCCTGAAATACTGTAACATAATCAGCACCGCACTCGTGCAGATACTTGTACTCATCAGTATTGACAGGATAAATTTCAAGCCCTACCATACGAAAATACTTTCTTGCAAGTCTGCACGCCTTGCCGATATACTCAATATCGCTCATTTTACGGCTTTCACCCGTCAGGATAAGAATTTCTTCCATACCGCTCTGTGAAATAATCTTCATTTCATGCTCTATCTGCTCAAGACTGAGTTTCATACGGTTTATATTGTTATAGCAGTTAAAACCGCAGTAAACGCAGTAGTTCTCACAGTAATTTGCAATATAAAGCGGAGTGAACATATACACAGTATTGCCAAAATGCTTTGATGTTTCAATTCTTGCACGCTGTGCTAGCTGCTCTAAAAAAGGCTCTGCGGCAGGTGATAAAAGAGCCTTGAAATCTTCTATACTACAGCTTTCATGCTCAAGCGCAGACTTTACATCAGCCTCTGTATATCTGCTGTAATCATACCCATTCATTTGCGCTAAAACCTTATCCATTATATCTGACTCTATCTTTTCCATACCGCTCATATACTCCATATGGTCAGTACGGCTTGTCGGGTCAGTCTCAAGCGCATGCTTGCGCTTGAGTGCTGTTTCTGACAGATGCTCTGAGTCTACAAAAAATCTGTTATCCATTTTCTCACCTTAATCCCTTAAAAAGCCTGTAAGAGGGTCTGACGCACTGCCGCCTCTTGAAAGCACTCTGCCAAGTCCTGAAAGATACGCCTTGCGCCCCGCTTCAATTGCATTTTTAAAGGCTGATGCCATAAGCGGCAGGTCGCCTGCGGTTGCAAGAGCAGTATTTGCCATGACAGCCGCAGCACCCATCTCCATCGCCTCACACGCCTGAGATGGTCTGCCGATACCCGCATCAACTATAACAGGCAGGTCAATTTCATCTACAAGTATCTGAATAAAATCTCTTGTAGCAAGCCCTTTATTTGAGCCGATAGGTGCAGCAAGCGGCATTACAGCGCTCGCACCTGCATTTACAAGATCTCTTGCTGCATACAAATCAGGATACATATACGGGAGCACCACAAAGCCCTCTTTTGCAAGAATTTCTGTTGCCTTTATCGTTTCATTGTTATCGGGAAGCAGATACTTTGCATCACGCATAATCTCAATCTTTACAAAATCGCCACAGCCTATCTCACGGGCAAGCCTTGCAATACGCACAGCCTCCTGAGCTGTTCTGGCGCCTGAGGTGTTTGGCAGAAGTGTAACGCCTTTTGGTATGTAATCGAGGATATTTTCCTGCTCCTTTGTGTTTGCACGGCGTACTGCCAGGGTAATGATCTGAGCGCCTGCATCACGCACAGCCGCTTCGATAAGGTTCAGAGAATACTTGCCTGAGCCGAGAATAAAGCGTGACTCAAATTCATGACCGCCCAATATAAGTTTATCGTTATTCATAAAAAATTCCTTTCTATACTTCAAATTCACCTGCGATGATACGCAAAACGGCGTTTGCCTGATGCGCCGCACAAAGCATTACACGGGGTGCAAACAGCGTTTTGTCGTCTTGTATATCACTTTTTCCATCACCGCAGATATAAAGACGCTTTCCAAGCTTTTTTGTCTTAATAATGTTACTTGTGTGCAGCCCCGACATACCAGACGCTGACACTATATACTTATCGGGGTATTGCTGAGTGATACCATCAACAAGCATAGCCTTACACTCGGCGTTATCAAAGCACTCGCACACAATATCCGAATCTTCAAGAAGCGACAAATTTTCATCTGAAAGCCTTACTGTATGCGTTATAACCTCACAATAAGGGTTAATCTCACCGAGTATTTTCTTCATAGCCTCTGTTTTTGGCATTCCAAGCTGTGAAACAAAATACTGCTGACGGTGAAGATTTGATATATCTACCTTGTCAAAGTCGATAAGCAAAAGCTTTCCAACTCCCGCCCTTGCAAGCGAGATTGCAACGTTTGAGCCAAGACCGCCAAGCCCGCATACCGAAACAAAGGCTGATAAGATCTTCTCCTGCAAGGCCCTGCCGTGGCGCTGACAGAGGCAATCAAGCCATTCTTCTTTTGTAATATTTTTCATATTATCCGCCCCCTACAAAGCTGACTACCTCAACGCTGTCACCATCTTGTAAGAAAGTTTTCTCATACTGCGACTTTGGCAGAATATCGCCATTTAGCTCGACCGCAACACGCTTTATGTCATAGCCGCATTCTTCAAGATATTCCGCTATAGTTTTGCCTTGTATACAAAGCTCTTCACCGTTTATCTTAACCATACTCTCACCTCACAGAATATCAATATATTCGCCCTCTAAAGCCTTGTTCATACTTCTTACAGCGCAGAACTTGCCGCACATCGAA
>CALBJC010000092.1 GCA_937892655.1 uncultured Clostridia bacterium
AATGAGACATACGAACTCATCACAGTATTCAGCATGAAGCTTGGTGAAGACGGTATCAAGGCACTCGTTTCAAAGTTTAATTCTATGATCGAGGAAAACGGTTCTGTTTCATTGGTTGATGAATGGGGCAAGCGCAGACTTGCATATGCTATTAATTATGAATCTGAAGGTTACTATGTTCTTTGGAACTTCACATGCCAGCCAGATTTCCCAGCTGAACTCGATAGAGTGCTTCAGATCACTGAAGGCGTTCTTCGTTCACTCATCACAGTAAAACAGTAATCAAATTGAGGTGACATTATGTTGAACAGAGTTATTTTAATGGGCAGAATTTCTAACGAAATTGAATTAAAGCAAACAGCTACAGGCGTTGCAGTATTAACATTCAATATTGCGGTTGATAGAACTTTTGTCAAGCAGGGTGAAGAAAGACAGACAGATTTCATTACATGTGTTGCGTGGCGTAATCAGGCCGAGTTCATTTCCCGTTATTTTTCAAAGGGCAGAATGATTGCTATTGAAGGTAACCTCAGAACTCGTACTTATGATGACAAAAACGGTACAAAGCATTATGTAACCGAGGTTTACGTTGATTCTGTTTCATTCACAGGTGAAAAGTCTGTTCAAACAAATGGTAACTATCCATCTGACGCTCCACAGGTGAACTATTCAAGACAGGCTTCACAGCCATCTTATAGTGAACCGGTTAACCAGCCGATTTCAATTGGTTCTGAAATTGATTTGGGTGGCTTTCAGGACTTAGGTGACGATAACGATTTACCATTCTAATTCTCAATTATCCAAAATCTATAAGGAGGAAAAACTATGGAACAGCGTACAGCTAGACCTAACAAGAGAGCACGCAAAAAGGTTTGCATGTTCTGTGCTGACAGATCAGAATTCATTGATTACAAAGATATAGCTAAGCTTAAGAAGTGCATGACAGAAAGATCTAAGATTCTTCCACGTCGTGTTACAGGTACATGTGCTTACCACCAGAGAGAGCTTACAGTTGCAATCAAGAAGGCTCGTCACATCGCACTCTTACCATATGTAAGTGACTAATATTGTAATTAAGAGCAAACGCAAGTTTGCTCTTTTTATTTTGCTTTATTAAATTACAAAATGGATACAATTAAATCAAAATGGTAACATACAGCGTTTATATATTGACATCGACACAATAAATTGATATTATATATAAGATGGAATATTATATTTTGTGATTGGAGGGAAGAAAATGAGCGATGCATCAAAGCTTTGTATGGGATGTATGAACCCATTGAATGATGATGGCACATGCTCTCATTGTAACTATAACAGCTCATTTCCATACCTTTTATCATATCTTGCGCCTAAAACGATACTTGACGACAGATATATAGTTGGTAAGCTATTATCATATAATGGTGAATCAGCTGTTTACATTGGTTTTGATAAGGTTACAGGTGAAAAGGTATCGATTAAAGAATATATGCCTGATACTCTGTGTTCCAGAGAAAAGGGCAGTGCTAACATAATAGTAAATCCGCAGTTCAACGCCCAGTATAAGGCATATTTACAGGAATTTCTGGATCTTGGTAAAACCCTTTCAAGAATGAGAACTCTTTCTCATATTGTTCCTGCTCTTGATATGTTTATGCAGAATAACACAGCTTATGTTATTCTTGAATATGTTGAAGGTAAAACCTTAAAGCAATTATTGCAGGAAAACGCTGGTGAACTTAGCTGGGATGAGGTCAAGAACTTATTCCCGCCAATTTTTACAACTCTCAGTCTTATACATAATGCAGGAGTGATCCATCGTGGTATTTCTCTCGATACTATTATTGTAACTGAGAAACAAGAGCTTAAAATTACTGGTTTTTGCATTAGTGCGGTGAGAACAGCCAATACCGAGCTTGCTACAGAGTTATTTGCTGGTTATGCTGCTCCTGAACAATATTCATCAAATAATTGGCAGGGAACATGGACTGATGTGTATGCTGTCGGCGCTGTTTTGTATCGTATTCTTACAGGATGTATGCCTGTTGAAGCATTAAGCAGAATAAGCAATGATAATCTGATTGAGCCTGCTGCAATCAACAGCGAAATTCCACGTAACATTTCAAAGGTAATAATGCAAGCGTTGCTGTTGTCTGGCGAAATGCGTATTCAGACGATTACCGAACTTGTAACTAAGCTTTTTGAGCAGCCTGAATATTTGGATCAGAATAAAGAAACTACTCAGGTTGTACCTGTTGTAAAAGCAAAGTCATCTTCATCTGTTGCAGTAAGAGAAGAAAAGCCTCAGAGTAATGTACCTGTTATTGTCGGTGCTGTTTTTATTGTTCTTGCTTTACTCGCAGCCCTAATACTTTTACTCGTCTTGATTTTACCGGGTGATGAAACAGATAATGTTTCTTCAAATTATACAACGCCTATTCAGACGTCTACAATCACAACCGGTCAGCAGCTTATCACAACTCCACCAATTTCAGATGAAGGCTCTTCACAAAGCAATGGTAATCTGACAGCTTACTTTGTACCTGATTTTGTTGGAGGAGACTATAACAGAATAAAAAACAATCTCAACATTACATCAAGAATAACCTTTGAGGTTGAGTACAATTACAACGATAACTATCCAAACGGCATCATTTATTATCAGGATATCGACCCTGATACGGTTATATATGATGTTCAGGTTGTTAAGATAAAGGTAAGTAATGGTCCTGAATTTGTCAAAGTACCTGATTATGACGGCATGTCAAAGAAGGATTATCTCGAAATGCTTGATGAACTTCTTATAAAATATGAAGTTGAAGATTTTGAAACTAATGACGTAATAGAAGGAAATGTAGTTAAGACAAATCTCAGCGTTGGTGATAAGTTAAACGTTAAGGAAGGCGAAGTATTAACAGTTTATATTGCTGTTAAACCTGATGTTATCGTAACTGAACCTTCTTCAGGCGAAACAACATCAGTTCCTGATATAATAATCATAGCCTGATTTAAAATATAAACAAAGTCTGTATTTTTTCGCTACAGGCTTTGTTTTTTATGCCAAATAAATGAAAACGTTTTATTAAGTAGGTTGACAAATAGTGCAATTTATGGTATTGTGTTAAAGTAACAAATTGCGTTTTCTTAAACGTTTAATATGGAGGATTTCTAATGAAAACTATTGGTGTTTTAACTAGCGGCGGCGACGCTCCTGGTATGAACGCTGCAGTCCGTGCAGTAACAAGAGCAGCATTAAACAAGGGAATGAAGGTTTATGGTATCCGTAGAGGCTACTATGGTCTTATTCACAATGATATTGTTGAAATGGAACCAAGAAGCGTTTCAGACATCATTCAGAGAGGCGGAACATATCTCTATACAGCAAGATGTCCAGAATTCTGCACAGAAGAAGGCGTTATTGCAGCAAAGAACAGATGCGATGAACTCGGCATTGAAGGTATTGTAGTTATCGGCGGTGACGGTTCGTTCAGAGGTGCTAAAGATTTATCAAATGCAGGTGTTCCTTGTATTGGTATTCCTGGTACAATCGATAACGATATTGCTTGCACAGAATATACTATCGGCTATGACACAGCTATGAATACAGCAATGGAAATGGTTGATAAGCTCAGAGATACAACTCAGTCACACGAAAGAATTTCTGTAGTTGAAGTAATGGGCAGAAGAGCTGGTTACATCGCTCTCAACACAGGTATCGCTTGTGGCGCTACTGCAATTATTACTGTAGAAGAAGATTACAGCTTGTCAGAAATCGCAAAGAAGATCAATGCTTCCAAGAAGACAGGTAAGCTTCACTTTATCGTTGTTGTAGCTGAAGGTATTGGTAATTCTACTGAGATTGCAAAGCAGCTTGAGGAGCTTACTGGTGTTGAAGCAAGAGCTACAATTCTCGGTCACGTTCAGCGTGGTGGTTCACCAACAGTTAGAGATAGAGTTGCTGCTTCTGAAATGGGTTATTATGCTGTTGAACTTCTCGAAAAGGGTATCGGCAACAGAGTACTTGCTTTTAAGAACAACGATATTGTTGATCTCGATATTAATGAAGCGCTTGCTATGAAGAAGGAATTCCCTAAGGAACTCTTCAGAATTGCGGAAGAAATTTCATTCTAATAATAATTTAGCATACAGAGTAGAGAATTAAGCGTTAAGTGTCAGACGAACGGGGAGTTGTCGTCTGAACGAAAGGGTGTCACCTTGCGGTTTAATTCTCGCATCCCGCTGATGCATATATGAGCTTTTTATAAGTCCCAGTATGCAAAATCGGATTTTGTTTAAGGAGGATTTTATGAAAAGCTTTTTTTCTATGTTTTATACTTCGCTCAAGGAACTTAAGAGTATCAGATGTATAGCAATAACAGGCATCTTTATTACGATTTCTATGGTTATTGAAGCATTCACTATTGATCTTGTAATCTTTAAGATTAATTTTGCTTTTTTAGCAATTGCGGTTATTGGTATGCTGTTTGGCCCTACAGTTGGTCTTATTGCAGGATTTGCCTGTGATATCGTCGGTTTTGTTGTACATCCGCAAGGCGGATTTATACCGATATATATTTTAGTTGCCGGTTTACAGGGCTTGATATACGGTATTGTTTTGTATCATAAAAAGGATAAGTACACATATCTTCTAAAAAACAATAAAACTGATAAGCTTACCGATATAACCTTACATATAAGAGCGATAGTAGCAAGGGTAATAGACGTAGTTTTAATCAACATTCTTATTAACACAAAGCTCAATATGCATTACGGATTTATCCCTGATGAGATTTATATTGAAGCTGTTGTAGCAAGAACCGCAAAAAATGTTCTTGAATTGATAGTGGACATTCCTTTACTATTCATAATTTTGCCTATTACTCTTGCAGCATATAGAAGATTAAGTAAATAGAACGATAAACCTCTCTTTTTGGAGAGGTTTATTTTTTGAAAACTATTGTAAAATCTTTCAGTTTGTTGTATAATAAAATTTAAGCAATGTTTATTTAATTTATATATAATGGGGTATTGATAATGATTAATGTTGGTTTTATTGGCGCTGGCAATATGGGCTTTGCCATTATGAAAGGCGTATCAGAAAGTGAACTTTGTTCTGATGTCATAATGTATGAAGCATCAGCTACTATCAAGCTTTTTGCTTATGATAAGGACAATGAAAAAATCAAGCGTCTTGAAGAGTATGGAGTAACACCTTGTGAAAGTGAAATTGAAATACTTCAGAAATGCAAGTATGTTTTTTTAGCAATCAAGCCTCAGCAGCTTGAAGAGGTACTCAATACTATCAGTGATTATGTAAACGATGATACTGTAATTGTATCTATCTGTGCGGGTATTACAGCCGATTACATCAAATCAATGACAATTGAAAATGCTAAGGTTGTTCTTGCAATGCCTAATACTCCACTCCTGCTGGGCGAGGGTGCTACTGCATTATCAAAGGACGAAACAGTTTCAGACGATGAATTTTCGCTTGTTTGCAAGATGTTTGGCTCATGTGGCGATTTTGCAGTTATTTCAAAGGATAAAATGAAAGAAATAATCGCTATAAACGGATCTTCACCTGCGTTTATTTATCTTTTTGCAAAGGGCTTTATTGACTATGCAAAGAGTGTTGACATCTCTGAGGAAACAGCAACTGCGTTATTTACAAAATCTCTTATCGGTTCTGCAAAAATGATTACAGATAGTGGATATTCAATAGATGAATTAATCAAGATGGTTTCTTCGCCTGGCGGAACAACACTTGCAGGTCTTGACAAGCTCTACAGCGGTCAATTACTTGACGATGTAAAGAATGCGTGTGAAGCTTGTACAAACAGAGCTTATGAGCTTTCAAAATAGCATATAAATCAACTTGCCTGAATATAGATTATTAAATAATATATTCGGGGGACAAGTATAATGAAAAAGGATTGTAATATTGAAAAAGACTTAAAGAAGTTAATGGGCGTAGCATTTATTGTTCTTGTCGGTGTTTTTATCGGGACTTTGATAAATGCCTATCTTTCACTTAATAATTTGCATATATCTGAGCACTCTGCTGATTTCTTTAAATCTCCAGCACTCATTGTGATATCTCTTTCTTATATTATGATTATGTTTTTTATCGGCTTGTCTGCTTTGGGGCAGCCTTTTGTATTGTTGTTAATGCTTTTATACGGAGCATTGATTGGTTTCATTTCTTCAATGGTGTTTTTACAATATGGCTTTTCAGGATTTAAAATATGTGCTTTATATTTAACGCCATATCTGATTATCCATTCCATTGGAATGATTTTATTGGCAACAAATTCTATAAATATGTCATGTTTGATTTCAGAATTGCTTACTTGTGATGGTGTAATTTCAAACAAAAGTCAATCTTTTAAAATCTATTTTTCAAAGACGTTATTATTCAGCATTATCGTTCTGATATCATTTGCTGTCAAAGCGATAATCGAGTATTTGATTAATTAATTACAGATTAGGATGTGTAAACATGGGTTTATTCGGTGCAAATTATGAAAGTGCCGGTGTAGGTGTATCAAAAAATGAAAGGGAAAAACAGCCTTTCTTCAAATTCTGGGAAATCTATTTCAGACATTTCTGGAAGCTTGTTGGCGTGAATATTTTATTTATCATTGGATGTTTGCCTATAGTCACTATTGGTTTAGCTGCTACGGGAACCACTAAGGTATTAAGAAATATTTCCCAGGAAAGACCAGTATTTATCTTTCATGATATGGTTCAGTCAGCTAAGAAAAACTGGAAACAAGCGCTTGTAGTTGGTCTTATTGATGTAATATTTATCATTGGTTTTATAGTTTCAGTTCCAAGCTATAATAATATGGCAAAAGAAAATTCGATGTTCTATGTTCCGATGTTTATCTGCCTTAGCTGTATGATGGTATTTGTTCTGATGCATTTTTATATCTACATATTGATTTCATCTACAAATCTCACAATAAGACAGGTTCTTAAGAATTCATTCTTGCTTTCTTGCATAGCTCTGAAAACAAATCTTATCACTTTATTGATTACACTTGTTGTATTTTTATCAACAGTACTTTTCTTCCCATATTCAACTATTTTCGTTCTGTTCTTTACATTCTCATTCTTAGGATTTCTTATTTGTTTTAACTCATATCCCGTTGTAAGAAAATATGTAATAAATCCATATTATGAAGCAAGAGATGAGGAAAACCCTGAAAATAAATATATGGATTCAACAGAAGATGCGGTATTTGAAGACAAGGGTGGTAGTGAAGCGCCAATTAAGGCGGTAAAGAAGACAAAGGGCAAGAGAATATCTTAATCAGAGTCCCTTGACAAAACGCTTATTTTACGTTATAATTTAATAAGTTATTATGGCTGTGATTAGGTTAAATGACAGTAAATTTTCTTCAGAGAGAAAGCGGTTGGTGTGAGCTTTCAGAAAATGTGTCATGTGCCGCCTATGAGCCTTGTGCGATGAGTACAACGTATGTCCGGCGTTAACGGGTTTACAAGTGGCTGTGTGTATATTGCATACGGCAATTTGGGTGGTACCACGGAATATTCTCCGTCCCATTTTTTGGGGCGGAGTTTTTTATTTTGTATATATTTTATGATAGAATATTAGTATATTTTGTATTCTTGAGGTGACTATTGATGGAAAAAATGCAAAAAGTCAGTTATAAAAGGCTATGGAAACTCCTGATAGATAAAGGAATGAAAAAAGTTCAGTTAAAG
>CALBJC010000093.1 GCA_937892655.1 uncultured Clostridia bacterium
GCTGGCTTACAGCTTTATGGAAGCTGTGAATTAAGATAGGTGCTTTATACTCTATCATTTTCTCACCTCGTTTTTAATGCTGATCTCATTGTAGCATACAATGCGTGAATTTGCAATACATATTGCATAAATTAACAATGGTAATGTAAATTATGTTGTGGTAGAATAAAGATAACAAATAGAGGGGGTTATTCTATGAGCTTTAAATTTGCGGCATTTGCTGATGAAGCTGACGGCAGACTTGACGGTCAGATAAAGGCGATGCTCGATAACGGTGTTGAATATCTTGAAATACGTGGTGTTGACGGTCAGAATATTTCTGAAATAACATCAGATAAAGCAAAGGAAATTAAAGAGAAATTAGCGGCAAACGGTCTTGCAGTATGGTCACTCGGCTCACCTTTTGGCAAAATGGGTATGGGCGACGGCTTTGAAGAGCATCTTGAGAGCTTCAAGCGCGGACTTGAAAACGCTGATATTTTGGGTGCTAAGCATATCAGAATGTTCAGCTTTTATGTGCCTTCAGGCGATGAGGCTAGATACAAGGATAAGGTTTTTGAAAGGCTCTCAAAATTCGTTGAGGCTTCAAAGCAGAGCGATGTTATCCTCTGTCACGAAAACGAAAAGGGCATTTATGGCGATATGGCAGTAAGATGCCTTGAAATTCACAAGGAATTCAAGGAGTTAAGAGCCGTATTTGACCCTGCAAACTTTGTTCAGTGTGGTCAGGATACAATAAAAGCGTGGGAGATGCTCTCACCTTACGTTGAGTATATGCATATTAAAGACGCTCTTGCAGACGGCTCGGTTGTTCCTGCGGGTGAAGGTATCGGAAATTTAAAATACCTTATTTCAAACTACAAGGGTACAGTTTTGACATTAGAGCCACACCTTTCGGTTTTTGACGGCTTTGATAAGCTCGAAGAAGCTGAAAAAACTCAGATGAAATTTACATATCCATCATCTCAGGCAGCATTCAAGGCAGCCTGCGATGCACTCAGAAAGCTTTTATAAGGAGAAAATTTTATGAAAAAAGTAAGACTTGGTATCATTGGCCTTGGTAATATGGGCAGCGGTCATTTTTACAATGTATTCGGCGGCAAATGCCCTTCAGTTGAAGTGGCAGCAGTTTGTGACATTAACCCTGACAAGATGGAAAAGGCAAAGGAGCATCCAGAAGTAAAGTGCTTTACAGACTACAAGGAGCTTTTAGACAGCGGTCTTGTTGACGCTGTTCTTATCGCTGTTCCACACTATGACCACCCTACTATCGCTATTGAAGCCTTCAAAAGAGGCATTAACGTTTTAACAGAAAAGCCTGCAGGCGTTTATGCAAGACAGGTAAGAGAAATGAACGAGGCTGCAGAAAAATCAGGCGTTAAGTTTGGTATTATGTTCAACCAGCGTACAAACCCTATGTTTGCAAAGGCTCGTGAGATAGTTCAGAGCGGTGAGCTCGGCGAGCTTAAGAGAATGGTATGGATCATAACAAACTGGTATCGTACTCAGGCTTACTATAATTCAGGCAGCTGGAGAGCAACCTGGAATGGCGAAGGCGGTGGCGTGCTTTTAAATCAGGCACCGCACAACCTCGATTTATGGCAGTGGATCTTTGGTATGCCAAAGAGAATAAGAGCGTTCTGCGAATTCGGCAAATACCACAATATCGACGTTGAAGATGATGTTACTATCTTTGGTGAATACGAAAACGGCGCTACTGCTACATTTATCACAACAACCGGTGACGCCTGCGGTACAAACAGACTTGAAATCACAGGCGATAAGGGCAAGATAGTTATTGAGCACGGCAAGCTTAGCTGGTGGAAACTAAATACCCCAGAAAGAGAATTCTGCTTTACATCAAAGGAAGGTTTTTCTACCCCTGGTAACACCTACGAAGAATTTACAGCACCTGAGCCTGAAGGACACCCTGAGGTACTCGAAGCGTTTGCGCAGTCAATTTTAAATGATACTCCTATGATTGCAAGAGGCGAAGAGGGCTTAAACTCACTTTCAATCTCAAATGCCGCTTACCTTTCAACCTGGACAAACGACTGGGCAGAAATTCCAACAGCTGAAGAAGAATTTGAAAAGTATTTAAATAAGCTTTGCGAAAACGAAAAAGTGTCAAAAAAAGCATAACCGCTCACGTTGAAAGCCTTGAAACCATTCGTGAGCGGTGGAAAGTAAGATGGTAAAAGCTTACCATCGTGTTTTAAGAAAAATTGCACATCATATTCTTACCTCTTAAAAACGCATATATACTTCCAAAAACCGCAAAAACTCCGCAGATTTATTCTGCGGAGTTTTTGTTTTATTTGAGTGTTACATTCCATTTTGAAACATACTGATAAAGTAATACTACATCGGCAATATTTATTTTGCCATCACCCGTTACATCGGCTGATTGCTCAAATATCAAAACATTCCATCTTGATACGCTCTGATACAGCATTACAACATCCTGAAGATTCACCTTTTTATCGCAGTTTACATCACCGTTTACTATATCTTTAAACGCAGGATGAATTATGTAGCCGCATTCTGTACAAACCTCGGCGGTATCATTTGTAGCCTCGCCGCTGCTTGTATGAGATTTTCTCCCAAATTCAGTTTTGCAGGTATCGCAAATCTGCCAATGCTCTGTTTTTGAATACTCAAATTTTGCACTGCTGTGAGGGAGTATATCAACATCAGTATAATCAAGCTGTATCTTACAGCGTGAACAGATGTGACTGTCAAAGCCCGCTGTTGTGCAGGTAGGATACTTTCTTATATAGGTTGTAAAATCGTGAGTACAGCTCTCATTATACTCATTGATAATAAGATTTCCCCTTGTGGTTTCTCTGTCAAGAGTTGTATCTGCTGAAAATGTAATATAATCTGTCCAAGCGTCATTTAAGTAACAGATACCCGCTACACTGTCAATGCCGCTTATATCATGCTCACCTGTTGTTACAAAACGCTTTGTTACTACCATACCGTTTTCACCCGCTGAGAACGACTTTGAAAAATCAAAGGTAAATACAACAGACACTTTTTCAAGATAATAATCATAATAGCAGGAATATTCAACGCCTACAACAGATGTATTTAAGTTTTGAGGGTCATAGATAATTCTGCTTGTGCCCGGTACTGCTATATCTGTACCGTCATAGTAAATAGTTGCAGCGCTACCCGGCTTTGAATTACCGATAGCTGAAATATCAGTACTTGTAGCCTTCATAGTTTCATAAGCTATCTGCACACGGTTACTTGGATGACTGCCAAAATATCCCTCATCAGCGCTTTTTGGGATAACTACTTTATTGTATCTGAGCGCTGTATAATTCTGCAAGGACGGCTGAATACCATAATAATTTTCATCATCACTGCCATAGATAACAACGGGCATATCGTCATTCATAATACCGTAAAAGCTACCCTGCGCTGTTATCACCTTATTTTCATATTCATCAAAGGTTGAAATGAAGTTTGGCGATAAAACCGATGCAGATTTATTTGCATTAGGTTCAGTTGAAATATATGAGGTTTCGCTGTAAAGTGATGATTTATTATGAGGAGTTTGAGATGCAAAAACGACATGGGCGTTTGCATTTAAAAGCTCACTGCCCGTATAGTAAGCCTTCCACGAAACGTTGTTTATAAGCTCTGCTGATGATAAGGTATTAAGAGGTGATATATCATTGCCGTGAGCGTCAATAATCTTTACATTCTTATCGCCGTTGAAATCAAGAGTATATGTAAGATAGGTTTTATCACTTTCAGAGGTATCCTCAAGATCATAGATGAGGTTTTGAACCAAAGGCGCTACGGGCTTTTTGGTAACTGCCAAAGGTAATTTATCATTACCAAAATAATGAACCTGTTCATCACTCCACAGATATACTGTTGTACCCGGTATCGCCAAACTCTTTACTTTATCATAATCGTAGGTAAATACAGCGTCATCCTTGATATACAGCTTTGATTTTGAAAGAGATGTTAAATCTATATTATTATTCTGACAGTTTTGAAGTAAAACATTGTCTGCATATTCAAAATGCGCTATTTCCTTTTCAGCGCCGCCGAGTGGCACCAGGTTTGCAACCATTCTTACATCTGAAATGCTTGTAACGGTTTTGCCGTCAATCACACCCTGATTTGCCCTGCCATCAAACATAAAGAAGGTTGTATACATTGTCTGTGATGAAGTAAGGTTTTCACCTACAATTCTTACACCGTCCGAAATATGGAAAATTTCAAGCCAGCCGTTTTTGATTTCCTTTGTTATTTTATCAGGCGCAATACCTGAGATATTCTGAAGATGAGTTGATATATTCTGAGTTGAACAATGGGTATATACGTTACCTGATGATATATCATTTTTGCCATACTGGAAATTCCAGCAGTAGTCAAACTCGTTACCTACAAACAATGAGTTACCTTCATAGTTTAATCGAAAACCGTTTGTAAACTGCGTAAACTCTACCCAGTTGCCTCTGAAGGTTGAGTTTACAAGGTCAGTATCGTAAAACATATACGCATACGCCACGCCTGCGCCGTAGTCAGCACAGCTACCCGTTGTATACTCATGGCGGATAACGGAATTTTTGAAGATACATCTTTTCATAAAGCCATGGTAGTTATACTGTGCCAAGCCCTTTTCGATGATTACTCTGTCAAAGGTACATTCTTCAAATGCGGCGTTGAAATAGCTCATACGATAACCGCTGAATGTAAAATCCTTGAAATTCACCTGATAGAAAATGCTACCGTTTTCTTTATCTACAGAGCCGATATTGCCCGGTGAATAATTTACGTTGATAAAATAGCCGCCGATAGCCTCGTTATCATTACTGCTCTGAACAAAGCCACCACACTGCCTTGCCTCAGAATTGTTTATATCAATTGAAAAGCCACCGCCTACGAGGTTGTAGTTCTGGTCAGTCTTGCCGCCGCCAGAAACAACGCGGTAGGTTTTACCGCCTCTTAAAAGAATAGGGGTTGTGATATTATATGTTCCGTCAACGCAGAGGATATCCCCCGTTCTTGCGATAGTATCAAAGGCTTTCTGAATGTATGTACTGTCACTTCTCATATCATCAGGGGTAGCACCAAAATCAGAAAGATAAACTATATTCCTGCCGTTTTTTATATCGTTGTAATACTGACGGTAAACACTTATGAGTGACGCCTCATCAGCACCTACCTTACCGAAAGTGGCATAGCCTAAGGTTTCATTATTATCAGGATCAAAAAAGCAGGATAGGTCTATACGCTGATTTGCAACGGGATCATAGAAGATACAAGCCTCTTTTGAAGTCTGCTTTGAAAGATAGTATTTTTTGCCCCAGTCAGCACTCTGACCGTTATCACGAAGATTTATACCATCATCAAAGATTTCATCCTTTTTGAAGCTGTCAATCTTATATGAGTTATCTGCAACCTGAATATTTACATAGCCTTTCTGTCGGTTTTCTATTTTACCGCTGTTGAAGGTAAATAAAATGGTATCAGTCATATCCTTTTCTTCAAAACGGCATTGTGTAAGCGTAACACCATGCCATAAAACTATGATTCTTGAATAGTTATAGTCTGACATCTTGTTGAAGGTAGATTCAGGCTGATTTGTATACTTTGACCTTCTGATAACATAGGTATTCTCGCCCTTGTTTTGTGCGCTGTATGGCTCAAGACCAAACGATTCAAACATTGAGGCTAAATCGCTGTATGTATTATCCCTGAAAAGACAGTTTGTTACCGCAACGCCCGTTACATTAGGATTATAAAACTCAATATTATAAACATGGTCAAAGGTACAGTTTGAATAGCTGAGCGCTCCGTTATCAACAGTAGCGTGGTTATCAAAATAATAGTTTTCAAGGTAGTTATTATTGAATACCGTCAGATTTGCACCAAGACCCGTTGTAAAAAGCGGCAATTCATAATGACCATCCTTTTTGAGAATACCGCCATAGAAGTAGTTATTATAGATATAGCAGTCGATAAAATGAGTTCCGTTGAAAACTACCTTTGTAGGACCTACGGTATTATTACAGATACGGGAACACATATGCCCCTTGAGCCCTGAAAAAGGCGCATAGAAGCCTGAAAACGAACAGTTTGAAATGGTAAACCATGAAATGTTCATTCCCTGAAAAGCGTGGTAATTATCACACGCTTCAGTTTTAGGATTTAGGATATTATCCATAATAGTCTGCGCTGAAGAGGTTGTTTTGAATTTATCGTTTGCATCCTTTACAACAAAGGCGATATCGGTAATTGAGCCACCGCTGTAGTAGGTCTGATTTGTACCTGCTTTGAAAAGGGCTGTATCTTCATTCTTCTCGCATACAAATACAGTTTGGCCATAAACACCATTGAGGGTAAAGCCGCCCCACACCTTGATTGTTCCGCCAAAGTAATAAACGCCCGGTTCTATTCTGATTTCGGTTGAATCAGAATTTACCTCCTGCAAAATTGCATACTCAAGCATATCGGTATAGTCATAGTCTGCCCCTGCGTTTTCAGAACCCGCAAAAAGCCTTGTACCGTTTTCATCCTTTGCCCAGATATAGTCTGACGGAAATGACATATACTCGCAATAGTCAAACTCAACGTTATTTGTATCATTTTCCTTACAAGCGCCTACGCTGTCAACAGTACCATAGGTTATAACCCCGTCATTAGGGTCATAATCAATAGACAGGGTATTTTCAGCATCAGAATATGCGGCGCTGACAACGGGCAAAGGCATCGTAAATCCGCTTGCCGCCATAACCGACGCTACAGCAACACAAAGAAACCTTTTAAAACTCATCAGTATCTTCTCCTCATACATAATTTCACTACATAATTAAATTTTACTACATCATATTTTATATGTCAATAAATCTTAACTCTTCTATACAGTTTGATATTGATTTGTAATCATTTGTGGTATATAATATATGCGGAGGAATTGATATGAAAAAATTGTTTGCTTTATTTATCGTTGCCCTTTTAAGCGCTATGATGCTATGTTCATGCGGCAAAACTGATTACAGCCAGTACAGCTTTACTGACAAAAGCTTTGTAAGGCAAACCGAGGCTGACTCTGAAACTATCAGGTTTTGTTCAGATGGAACATTTACATACTCCTGCGCTTGCGGAAGCCCCGTTGATGACTATGACCTTGTTGAAAAATATTCTTATAATGAAGAAAACTCAACTATCACTCTTTCATACCAGATGAAGCCGGAAAATGCAGTTACAAAAATCAAGATAATTGAGTATACTGATACTTCTATTACTCTTGATTTTAACGGAGAGATAAGATTATTCACAATTGATGAATAAGCTAAATATTATCAATATCAAATTGACTATACAAGGCATATTGCATTTGTGTATTTTTTACAATTTATTTATCTGTATAATACAAACTATTGATATTTCCTATAAAACATGGTAAAATTTGAGCATCTAATAATGGTATTCACCGAAAGGAGAATCGATATGACTTATAATCATGGTGCTCAGACTATTGAGACTTACGAAGGAAAAAGAATCATCAAATCAGGTGCTGTTGGCGCTACTAACGCTGAAGAGGTAAAGTGGCTTATTGACGGGCTTACAAAGCTGTCAGTACCATTCAAAAATGATGGCTGGGGTTATATCTGCGATATAGGCAAGATGGCTCCTGTTACTCCTGATGTCAGCGAAATTCTAGTAGGTCTTCACAAGAGGCTCGCTGAATGCAACTGCAAGGCTATGGCTTTTGTAAACTTTGCGGCATTCATCACAGGCGCTCAGGCTAAGGAGCATTCAAAAAAATCTCATACCGGTATAGTTGAGGCTACTTTCAGAACTGAAGAAGAAGCTATCAAATGGATTGAAAGCGTAATCTAAAACAAAAATTACCCCGTTTTAAAAACGGGGTTTTCATTTGGGTGAAAAGTATGAATATTGAATTTGACAGAAACATAACCGAAAGTCAGATAAGGGCAGTTTTCAGCGCAAAGGCTATCGGTAATGACAAGATAGTCGATTTTGGTGCATACAGAGATTTAAGCATTAAAAGAAAAATAAAGGGTATTCTTATTTTTATAGCCTGCGTTTTAGCAGCTGTTTTTCTTTATCTTTTTATTGCTAAAAATGCTCAGGGGCAAAATCTTATCGTATCGTGGGTTTTAATTGCCCTTGCGGTTATAGGTGGCAGTTTGAAGCTTATAAACGCTGTACTCCCCGCACAGACGGTTTACTATGTTGTAACAAAAAATTACATTGCCGCTAAAACCAAAAAACAGCTTTTTGGCAAGGGTGCGGCAGTATCGATGATACGCTCTGTAAGATATATAAATCAGTCAGGGTATTATCTTATTGTTTTAAGAGTTTACCCCAAGGCTGAATACAGACTTGGCTACCTTGAGGATATAGACAAGCTCGAAAGGCTATGTAATGAGCTGAATATCCGTTTTGACTCAAGCTTTATGTAAAAATAAAAACCGACTCTAACAGAGGGGTACACATATAGATATATTTATAGGTACCTTTGGAGGAATCCTTTCTGGAAGAAAGTACTCCCCCACCCCCTACTCAAAGACTTTTAATCTGAAATTTTGTCCGATAGGGAAAACTAAAAAAGCTAGGTAACATAGTGTTGCCTAGCTTTTATTGTTGTTTATGAACCCCTATCGGGCAAAATTTGAAACTGATAGTTTTAGGAGAGGAGTTTGAGGAG
>CALBJC010000094.1 GCA_937892655.1 uncultured Clostridia bacterium
TATTATATGCTAAAATAACGATTGTCAATTCATTTAGGGGTATAGTGTTAATGGTAGCACATCGGTCTCCAAAACCGCTTGTGTGGGTTCGAATCCTACTACCCCTGCCAAAAACCTTGAATTAATTCAAGGTTTTTTATTTTTCTTATATAAAATATATAAACCTTCAAGCAAAAGATTCGGATTACATACTATTTTATGCTTAGTATACTGCGACGTTTTAGCATACGTTAGTTGCAAAGGGTATGTTGGTATCCTTATTAAAAGTGCATCGCTTATGCGGTGAATCAAGGTGGCACCACGGATAAAGTATTATTCGTCCTTGGCAGAATTTCTGTCAAGGGCGTTTTTATTGCCTTTGGCACAATCTATGGAGGTAGCAATATGATTTTACTGACAAAGCGATGGCGTCACAGTGCTTGAAAAATCGGTATTAAACTTAATTATATTTTACGGAGGAATTTATTATGATTTTAAACGGTATTGATTTTGAAACTTATTTTAATAACTATCCTGATAATAAAGGTTATTTCGGCAAATACGGCGGCGTTTACGTTGACGATAAGCTAAAGGCTGCTATGGCTGAAATTACAGAGGCTTACTATTCAATCTGTCAGTCAAGAAAGTTTATCGCAGAGCTAAGACGTATCAGAAAGGAATTTCAGGGCAGACCTACTCCTGTAACTCACTTAGAGCGTCTTTCAGATTTTCTTGGCGGCAAGGTTCAGCTTTATGCAAAGCGTGAGGATTTAAACCATTCAGGCGCTCATAAGCTCAATCACTGTATGGGTGAAGCATTACTTGCTAAATATATGGGCAAAAAGAAGGTTATCGCTGAAACAGGTGCAGGTCAGCACGGTGTTGCGCTTGCAACTGCTGCTGCATACTTCGGTCTTGAATGTGATATCTATATGGGCTCTGTTGACATCAAAAAGCAGGCTCCAAACGTTGCAAGAATGAAGATACTCGGTGCAAACGTTGTAGAGGTTACTCACGGTCTTCAGACATTAAAGGAAGCTGTAGACGCCGCATTTGACGCTTACAGCAAGGAATATAAGGATTCTATCTACTGTATCGGCTCAGTGCTCGGTCCTCATCCGTTCCCAATGATGGTAAGAGATTTCCAGAGCGTTGTAGGTATTGAAGCAAGAGAGCAGTTTATTGATATGACAGGTCACCTTCCCGATGCAATCGTTGCCTGTGTTGGCGGCGGTAGTAACGCCGCAGGTCTTTTCTCAGGCTTTTTAAACGACCCTGTTGATATTTACGGTATCGAGCCACTCGGCAGAGGTCCAAAGCTTGGCGACCATGCCGCAAGCTTGAAGTATGGTACAGAGGGCGTTATGCACGGCTTTAACAGTATCATGCTCAAGGATGAAAACGGTGAGCCTGCTCCGGTTTATTCAGTAGCAAGTGGTCTTGACTATCCATCATCAGGCCCTGAACACGCATTCCTTCAGGAAATGGGCAGAGTAAAGTATGATGTTATCGATGATGAAGAAACAATCGATGCATTCTACCGCCTTGCTCGTTTAGAGGGTATCATCCCTGCTATCGAAAGCTCACACGCTGTAGCTTACGGTATGAAGCTTGCAAAGAGAATGGAACACGGTTCAGTGCTCATCAACCTCTCAGGCAGAGGCGATAAGGATATGGATTACGTTATCGAAAACTACGGTATCAGATAATAACTTTAAAACCCCGACACACATCGTGTCGGGGTTTTTACATAATCAAAGAGATACAAGCATACAATAGCTCAAGAGGTGATTTTATGAAAATCAAAAAAACTGAGCTTTTGATCTATATAGTTTCAGCAGAGTTAATCGGTGCTGTATCTGCTATCTTGTCGGGCGGTTTTTCAGAATTTTTTGCAAAATTCAAAGAGCCCCCGCTTTTACCGCCCGGCTGGCTTTTTCCTGTGGTATGGGTGATTTTATATGCAATAATGGGTATATCCGCATATCTCATTCATACCTCGTTTGAAGTAGGCTATCAGAAAAACTACGCGCTTGGCGTTTACTGGGTACAGCTGTTTTTCAATTTCCTGTGGAGTATTATCTTTTTCAGATTTCAGATGCTGTGGGTAGCATTTGCAGAAATTGTTCTGTTATTATTATCAATCATTCTTATGATGTCAAAATTCTATAAAATAAATAAACTAGCAGCGCTTATAAATATCCCGTATCTTTTATGGGTATTATTTGCAACCTACCTTAATTTTGCCACAGCGTATATAAACTGACAATAATCAAACCCCTTTTGTGAGAAATACTATTCTTACAAAAAGGGGTGATAAAATGAACGATAAGAAAAAGCGCAGAGAGTCAGATGAAATAATCTGCCATCATAGCAAAAAGGGCAAAAATCTTTATGAGCGCCCTATAAGTGAGGCATATCCTGCGATTGACAATGACCTTGCAAGAGATAATATAGAAAACGACATCCCTCTTGCAGACCTTGAGGATATATAGCACCTTGAAGCCTTCTGTTATAGCAACAGCAGGTTGCTTGCCTGAGCTTTTTGAGTGTGCTATAATAACATCGAGGTGAGTGATATGCAGACAAAAGACATAATTTTAACGCTCAGAACAAAAAACAATCTTTCTCAGGATGAGCTTGCTCAAAAGGTGTTTGTAACCCGTCAGGCAGTATCAAGGTGGGAAAACGGTGAAACTATCCCCAATACTGAAACCTTAAAGCTTTTGTCAAAGCTTTTTGATGTTTCAATAAATACTCTTTTAGGCTCACCAAGAGAGCTTATCTGCCAGTGCTGCGGTATGCCCCTTGAGGACGCCAGTATCAGCAAAGAACTGGACGGTTTCTTTAACGAAGAATACTGCAAGTGGTGTTATGCCGACGGCAACTTCTGCTATACAAGCATTGAAGAACTGACCGATTTTTTGGTCGGTCATATGTCAAACGAAAACTTTCCTGCCGATCAGGCGAGAGCGTATTTTGATGAGCATCTTCCGAAGCTCAACTATTGGAAACGCTATGCGGAGCTTGGCGGTGATGAAAACTTCAAGAAATTCAAAGAGCAGCTTATCCGTGAATTTAACGATTTACATATCGAAGGAATGCCCGAGGTCAAAACGCTCAATTTCCTTGTAGGCGGTTATATCAATATGGAATACTCGCTCCCGAATGGACAAAAGGTAAAATTCCTTGATGATAACACCACCTATCTTGCAAATCAGCTTGAATGTGAGTTTGGCGGAAACC
>CALBJC010000095.1 GCA_937892655.1 uncultured Clostridia bacterium
ATGACCATCAAGGAAATACACATTGTAATGGTAGCGGCCGAGGGTCTTCAGGAGATTGACCTTTTCGGTCTGATGGTTCGCGCCGAAAAGCTTTTCGCACTCATCGATGCTCATCATGGTCTTGCCATACTGAATATCAGCCTCGACCATCTCACGCATCTTCGCCTCGATCTTTTCGAGTTCTTCATCTGTCACGAAATATACATGAGGACGGCCGTCCTGCATCGGAGCCAGCTCACGGATCTCGCAATAGAGACCGCTCGGAAGCGAATAATCTATCGCCAGCACCTTGTCCGGATACATTTCGCGGATCACATTCTGAAGCACGAAGCAGAGTGAGCGGATGTATGTGCGGCGTCCGTCCGGATGGTCATATCCGATGAATTCGACATTATGCGGATTTATGACCTTATAGTCGAGAGAGACGAGCTTCCGGTCCACAAGGGCCGCCAGCACCGGCATTCCACTGCCGCATTTAGCATTGATCGTCGGGCAGATTCGGTCCGAAAGTTCCTTCAAGGTCGAGCCCATCGGCACCTTGTCGTATTTTCCTGTATTTTCGCAATAGATTCTGATTTCTTCCATAGTTATCGTGGAGCGTAAAGTATTAGTATTCAATATTTTATATACATCCACGTGCCGACATTGGGGAGCACGTGGGGTAGAGCAAATCACTGGTTATCAAAGGGTTGCATTCCACAACCGAGAGAGCCGCCATCAACGGCAGGGCCATCGCCGAGGATCTCACGGAGGAATGGGCCGGTGACTGAAGCGGGGTCGGCTGCAAGCTGTTCCGGCGTACCTTCAGCGACGATGAGACCGCCTTTCTTGCCGCCTTCAGGACCCATGTCGAAGAGGTAGTCGACCGATTTGAGGACATCGAGGTTGTGTTCGATGATTATCACGGTGTTGCCCTGCTCGACAAGCTGCTGGAGGACATCCATGAGGACTTTTATGTCGTCGAAATGGAGGCCGGTGGTAGGTTCATCGAGGATGTAGAGAGTATTGCCGGTGCCTTTGCGGGCAAGTTCGGCAGCAAGTTTCATTCGCTGGCTTTCACCGCCGGAAAGGGTTACCGCGGACTGGCCGAGCTGCACATATCCGAGGCCGACATCCACGAGGGCCTTGAGCTTCGGAGCGATCGTAGGGATGTTCCTGAAGAATTCATACGCCTCGCTGATAGGCATTTCGAGGACATCGTTGATGTTCTTGCCCTTGTAGCGGACGGCCAGGGTATCGGCCTTGTAGCGGCGTCCACGGCATTCGCTGCAGACGACATTGACCGACGGGAGGAAGTTCATCTCGATGACCTTGATGCCCGCGCCCTTGCATTCTTCGCAGCGTCCTCCGGCCACATTGAATGAGAAGCGTCCGGCCTTGAAGCCACGTACCTTGGCATCCGGAGTCTCCTCGAAGAGGTTCCTGATGTCATTGAAGACACCGGTGAAGGTAGCAGGATTGCTGCGCGGAGTACGTCCGATAGGGGACTGGTCGATGCAGATGACCTTATCGAGATTTTCAAGCCCCTCGATACTGTCAAACTTACCTGCATGGATCTTAGCACGGTTGAGCTTTGAAGCAAGCTCCTTGTAGAGAATTTCATTTACAAATGAGCTTTTACCGCTGCCCGAAACACCCGTAACGCAGGTAAATGTACCGAGTGGAATTGAAATGTCAATACCCTTTAAGTTATTCTGCGCCGCACCCTTTACTGTAAGGAAATTGCCGTTACCCTTTCGCCTTGTCTGCGGAACTGGGATTTTAACTCTGCCGCTTAAGTATGCACCTGTTATAGATTCTTTACAGCGGATGATGTCATCTAATGTACCGCTTGCAACGATCTGACCGCCGTGAACACCTGCACCTGGGCCGATGTCAACGATAAAATCCGCATTTCTCATAGTATCCTCATCATGTTCAACAACGATAAGGGTATTGCCCAAATCACGGAGTCTTTTGAGGGTTGCTATCAGCTTATCATTATCTCGCTGATGCAAACCGATACTAGGTTCATCAAGGATATACAAAACGCCGACAAGGGATGAGCCTATCTGGGTTGCAAGGCGGATACGCTGGCTTTCACCGCCAGACAGCGTACCGCTTGAACGGGACAGGGTCAGATACTCAAGACCAACGCTCTGTAAAAATCCAAGACGCTCGTTAATCTCTTTTATGATACGCTCGCCTATGAGCGCTTCTCTTTCTGTCAGCTGTAAGCCCTTGAAAAACTCAAGCGCTTTGGCTACAGACATATCTGTTACTTCAATAATATTTTTACCGCCTACTGTTACAGATAGTGACGTTTTCTTCAGACGCTGACCGTCACATTCAGGGCAGTTTACATCTGTCATAACAGTTTCTATATCTGCCTTTGAATAATCAGAACCGCTTTCAAAATAACGACGGCTTAAGTTTGTAGCAACGCCTTCAAACGGCGCATAGTATACGCCACCCCCTGCCCAGCGGCTGCGCCTGAGTTTTAGCTTTTCTCCTCTTGTACCGTTTAAGAAAATATCTATAGCGTCAGGGTCTAAATCCTTGACGGGAGTATCAAGGGAGATACCGTAGGTTTCAGAAATCGCATTATAATACATCATCGCCACAGAATCATCTGTAAGCGAATTCCAGCCTGATGCCTTGATAGCGCCCTGACGGATAGTAAGGTCAGGGTTTGGTATCAAAAGCTCAGGGTCGAGCTTTTTGAATGTACCGAGGCCTGTACACTTTTCACACGCTCCGAACGGGTTATTGAATGAAAACATACGTGGAGAAAGCTCCTCGATAGAAACGCCATGCTCAGGGCAGGCATAGCTCTGAGAAAAGAGCATTTCTTCACCGTCAATTACATCAACCGCAACAAGACCGCCCGTAAGAGAGGTTACAACCTCGATAGAGTCTGTCAGTCTGCCCTCAATATCCGGCTTTATGACAAGACGGTCAACTACAATTTCAATGTTATGCTTTTTATTCTTTTCAAGTTTTATCTGCTCTGAAAGGTCATACATAATGCCATCAATTCTGACTCTTACATAGCCTGATTTCTTGGCACTTTCAAGCTCCTTTGCATACTCGCCCTTTCTGCCTCTTACAATAGGGGCTAAAAGCTGAATTTTAGCGCCCTCGGGCAATTCCATGATTTTATCAACGATCTGGTCTACCGACTGCTGACGGATTTCTCTGCCGCATACAGGACAATGAGGGATACCTATTCTTGCAAAAAGAAGTCTTAGATAGTCATATATCTCTGTAACTGTACCCACTGTTGAACGAGGGTTTTTTGATGTTGTTTTCTGGTCGATAGAGATTGCAGGAGAAAGGCCCTCAATACTGTCAACATCAGGCTTTTCCATCTGACCGAGAAACATTCTGGCATAAGATGACAAGCTCTCCATATATCTTCTCTGACCGTCTGCATATATAGTATCAAAGGCAAGCGAGGATTTGCCGGAGCCTGAAAGACCAGTCATAACAATGAGCTTATCTCTTGGGATTGTTATGTCGATATTTTTCAGGTTATGCTCACGCGCACCCTTGATGACAATTTCGTTTCTTTGCATAATTACTCCTTATTTTACGTTTTTAAGTTCTTCAATTTTATCTCTTAAATATGCCGCATGCTCAAATTCAAGCAGGCGTGCCGCCTCCTTCATCTGACGGGTAAGCTTATCGATAAGCTCTTCACGCTCACGCTTAGAAAGCTTCTGCGGCTTTTTAACGCCGTTTGTATTTTCAATTTCTTCCTTGGTTGAAATTTCAATAACACTTCTGATATCCTTTTGAATGGTTTTTGGAATAATACCATTCTCAAGGTTATATTTCATCTGAATGTCACGGCGGCGCTCAGTTTCTTTAATAGCACGCTCCATTGAGCCGGTAACTGTATCGGCATACATTATAACCTCACCGTTTACGTTTCGGGCGGCTCTGCCTATTGTCTGAACAAGCGAGCTTTCACTACGCAAAAAGCCTTCCTTATCTGCATCCAGGATAGCAACCAAGGATACTTCAGGCAGGTCAAGACCTTCTCTCAAAAGGTTGATACCAACAAGCACATCAAACTCACCAAGACGTAAATCGCGGATAATCTCCATACGCTCGATAGAATCAATATCATGGTGCATATATCTTACTCTTACATCAAAGCCCTTGAGATACGCAGTCAGATCCTCAGCCATTTTTTTGGTAAGGGTTGTAACAAGCACTCTTTCGTTTTTCTCAATGCGCTTATTGATTTCAGATAACAAATCTTCAATCTGCCCCGCTGTTGGCTTTACAGTAATGACAGGGTCCAAAAGGCCTGTAGGGCGGATAACCTGCTCGACAGTCTGAGTTGAATGCTCCTTTTCAAAAGGTCCAGGGGTTGCAGAAACATATACTGCCTGAGAAATATGATTATAGAATTCGTCAAACTGCAAAGGTCTGTTATCAAAAGCAGACGGCAGACGGAAACCATAGTCAACAAGGGTTGTTTTTCTCGCTCTGTCACCAGCATACATTCCCCTTACCTGCGGAATAGAAACATGAGACTCATCTACAATAAGAAGAAAATCCTCAGGCAGATGGTCTAAAAGAGTATACGGCACAGACCCCGGCGCTCTTCTTGACAAAACTCTTGAATAGTTTTCAATACCGCTGCAAAAACCGATCTCTTCGAGCATTTCTATATCATATCTTGTTCTCTGCGCTATTCTCTGCGCTTCAACAAGCATATCCCTATCCTTGAAATACTTGATTCTCTCCTCAAGCTCCTGCTCTATTTCAACAATAGCCTCTCGCATTTTCTCTCTGCCGACAATGTAGTGAGAAGCAGGAAAAATAGCGGCATGCTGAAGATAGGCTATAACCTCACCCGTTACAACATTTATCTCAGCTATTCTGTCAATCTCATCGCCGAAATATTCTACTCGGTAGGCTGTATCTGTATTGGCAGGCGGGAAAATTTCAACAACATCTCCCCTTACCCTGAACTTATTACGTTCAAAGCCTATGTCATTTCGCTCAAACTGAATGCCTACAAGCTCTGCTAGCAGTACATCACGGGGCTTTTCCATACCGACACGAACAGACACGACCATAGATTTATACTCCTCAGGGTCACCGAGAGAGTAGATACACGATACTGACGCTACGATGATAACATCTCGCCTTTCAGCAATTGCAAGCGTTGCGCTATGGCGCAGCTTATCTATCTCATCATTTATCGAGCTATCCTTTTCGATATAAACGTCAGTTGACGGGATATACGCTTCAGGCTGATAATAATCATAGTATGATACAAAATATTCAACAGCGTTATCAGGGAAAAACTCCTTGAACTCTGAACAAAGCTGGGCGGCAAGAATTTTGTTATGGGCAAGCACTAATGTAGGGCGGTTGACCTGCTCAATGACGTTTGCCATAGTAAAGGTTTTACCCGAACCTGTAACGCCAAGCAGAGTCTGCTCTTTTTCACCGTTTTTTATACCCTCAACAAGCTTTTTAATTGCCTCAGGTTGGTCACCCGTCGGCTTATATTTTGAAACGAGCTTGAATTTATCCATTAAAATTACGCCACCTTTTTATCGAACATTTGTACTAATATATTATACCAAATCTTTTATTATATTTCAATAGATTTTAAAAAATATTCAGCTAAATATCAAATCAGGTCACTATTGTTACAAGCGTTGACATTTGGGGGTGTATTTGCTATAATTTATACGAATTTTCGTTATGTAAAGTTATGTTGCGCAATTGTAAAGCTGATGTGGTGGTGCTCAGAGGGGTTGTCTGATATAATGAAGCCATCAGATTAAAGGAGGCCAAACTATGAATTTACCCGACAAAATCATAAAGCACAGAAAATCAAACGGCTGGTCACAAGAGGAGTTTGCAGAAAAGCTCAACGTTTCACGTCAGGCAGTTTCAAGATGGGAAAACGGGAGTGCTTTGCCTGACGCGCAAAACATTTTACAGATAAGCAGGCTTTTTGATGTTACAACAGACTATCTTCTCAATGACGATTATGAGAGCGACAAGGATATTCCTTATATCAAAAAAGCAAACAACGTGATTGACACTCAGAAAAGAAATTACACAAGGCTTTCTGTTATAGCTTCAATCGCATTTGCTATAAGTGCGGTTATATGGCTTTTTTTGGCAATATCTACTTTAGAAATTATATACGTTGTTCTGACTATTGCCTGCGCTGTTTTAAGCGTTATATATATTATAATTTACGAAACTAACACAAAAAATAAAAGCTCGTGAAGATAATCTTCACGAGCTTTTATCATCTGACAGATAATTTTCAATTATATATTACATCCATAAATCCAGTTTGGCTCTATCACATTTGCCAACAATAACTTCTATCTCGTTAAAACACTCCGGAGAGAGTGCATACGCTGTCATTCTGAAGTGTCCTTCTACAATTACAAAGCTCTCATAGTCAGAGGTCAGAAAGAATAACTTTGGAAAAATACCACCGTTCTTAATATACTCAGCAGCGCGCAAAAATCCATCATTACTCAAATCATATATCAATATACCTCTTCTTATAGTCTCAGCCGCTACCAGTGGCTTATGAGTTTGAGCAGACAATTCATTCCAATAACTATAATCTATATATCTGATTTTCTCTAAATCACACCTTGAAAAACTGCATAAACGCCATTCTGTAATGTGAGTTGGAAAATTCTCAAACAAATCCTTTCCTAAACCATATCCTCTGAATTCACCAAGTAGTTTTTTTCGTTGCATATTTTCGATTTCACTTTGTAAATTCGCCGAAAAAACAACGTTCTCATCAATGTCAAGTTTCTCCATTATTTTCTTTATCTGTTGAGAAAATCTCTCTGAGGTGCTTTCTGCTTTCAGAAATTCCAATATCATTTCATTTTCTGAACTTTCACGTAGTATCTTCATTTATGTTCTCCGTTTTTGGTTTTCATAATCCACTAATCATTTGAATTATAAAATCCCGTTTTTTGTCCATTTCAACACTGTTTCATAACCGATTTTCTCATACCACTGTGCCACATAAGTGTAATGGATATAACTATAGTCATACCCTTCTTCCTTTAAAATCTGTGTTGCCTTCTTCACCATCGTCAAGCCAATACCTCTATCCCTATATTCCGGAAGTGTTCCGACACAACCCGGTCCACCAATTTTGAGTGTTTGTCCGTTTATGTTATATGTACCTATATTTTCAACATGACAAAAACTTACCACTTTTCCGTCAAGATAGCCACAAAGCACTCTATCTTCCCCAGTAAAAAACTCCACCCAGTCCGAATCAACTTGTTCTACAGCCTCTAATAACTCCTTGCGGTTCCCCTCAAAAAAGCCGAACGTAATCGATGTATCTAATGATTTTTCATACTTGTGCATATCAAATTCATCAAGTCGAAGAAGCATCTCATCAAATGTCCAATTCTCTGATAAATTTTGAATATACTCCTGTTCAAAAAAGTTTGGATGCATACTGTTAAATAATCTAATTGCTTCTTGTTTTTCCATAACAATTCCTCCCAAAGCCATTCTATCATCATTAATGCCAGCGTTTTAAATATAAAACTTAATGATATGTAGATCTCGTATTTATCAGTGAGTTTATTATAGCATAGAGTTTATATAAAATCAACAGAACAAACAACTTAAAGCCACTTCTGACGTTTTATCAAAAGTGGCTTTTATACAGCTATTTTCAATTTCTTACAGGCTTAAATTTATGCTCTTACTATCTGCGCACCAAAAGGCATTATTGATACCTGCGCAAGCTTTATAAACTGAATTCCGAATGGAATACCTACTACTGTTATACCCCATAAAAGACCGATAACAAGTGACAATACTGCAAGCTCCCAGCCAAAAACAAGTATCCAGATCACATTTAAAATGATACTTGAAATTTTACCTGAATAAACTATTTTCCTGCCAAACGGCACTAAAACAAAGCCTGCGATTTTAAAGCAGCTCATACCCGCAGGTATGCCGATAATAGTTATTGAAAGTAAGATTCCCGCTACTGTCCATAATGCCGCTAAAATCCAGCCACCGAACAATACCCAAAATAAATTACCTAATGTACTCAATTTATTTCCCCCTTAAATTGCGTCAAAATAGCCTGACGCTTTCATTGATATTACATGAGTATCAGCACCTACTACAACGTGGTCAAGCATTGTTATGCCTATCTCACGAAGAGAGTTTCTCAGCTTTCTTGTTACAGAAATATCCGCACTTGACGGAACGCAGGTTCCGTTTGGATGATTATGCGCTAAGATAAAGCTTGAAGCGCCCGCTTTGAAAACAACCTCTGCTATCTTTCTTGCAGAAATTGGCGTTGAATCAGGGATACCATGCTCAATGGTTATACAGCTTTGAATTTTAAGCTCGTCATCTAAAATACAAACCTTTACAACCTCATCTGTTTCACCGACAAACAAGAATTTGAAATAATCGTTTATATCCTCTTTGCTCTTTATCGGCTTTTCGGTTGCCTTCTGGGTTGAATAGTATCTTGTAACCTCAGGGATAAGCTTTAAAAGCACCGCTGAATTTGAGGTTATGCCCTTTACCTTGACTAGCTCTTCAACGGGCGCATCAAATACAGCTCTTAAACTTCCAAAGCGCTTTATAAGGTCATGCGCTATAGGATTTGTATCAATACGGGGCAGTGTATAAAATAATATCATCTCTAAAACCTGATGGTCTAAAAATGAATCAATGCCGTTATTTAAAAACTGCTCTTTCATTCTTTCTCTGTGACCGCTGTGAACACCTGACATACTCTTCCCCCCTTTATTATCATTAACACTATTATATACTATATTTACCCATTTGAAAAGAGATAATGAAAAAATAAAATATTGTACTTTTTTATCAAAATATGCTATACTTAACTCAATAAATAAAAAATGAGGTTTTCATAGCCATGAAAGAATTTATAATAAATGAAAATGACAGCGGTCAGCGCCTAGATAAGTTTCTTACAAAGGCCTGCCCTAACCTGCCTAAATCTGCAATGTATAAAGGTATAAGAACAAAGAACATAAAGCGAAACGGTAAGCGCTGTGAGATTTCTGACAGGCTTGAAACCGGCGACGTTATAAGGCTTTATCTTTCGGATGAGTTTTTCTCTGAGGAAAAAACTGAGCTTGATTTTCTGAAAGTTCCTGCTGATGTGGATGTAGTTTACGAGGATGAAAATATTCTTTTATGCGATAAAAAATGCGGACTTGTTGTTCATGAAGATGATAACAATACAAATGATACTTTAATTAACAGAATTCTGCATTACCTTTACAAGAAGGGTGAATATAGTCCCGAAAAAGAAAACTCATTTACCCCCGCTTTATGCAACAGGCTTGACAGAAATACCGGCGGTATCGTCATCTGCGCTAAAAACGCACAGAGCCTTAGAATTTTAAATCAGAAGGTAAAGGACAGAGAGCTTACAAAAAAATATCTCTGCTTGATACTTGGCTGTCCTGAGAAAAAGCACGATACTATCAAAGCGTATCTTGAGAAAAACGAGGCTACCAATACAGTTTATGTTTCAGACAGAAAAACTGATAAGAACAAAACTATCATTACAAAATATGATGTTCTGAAAACTAACGGCAAGCTGTCACTTGTTGAGGTTGACCTCATCACAGGCAGAACTCATCAGATAAGAGCGCATTTTGCATATATCGGTCATCCGCTTTTGGGTGACGGAAAATATGGCATAAACAGGACAAACCGCGATTATAATATAAAGACGCAGGCTTTATACTCATACAAGCTGAAATTTGACTTCAAAACTGACGCTGACATTCTTTCATACCTTGACGGCAAGGAATTTGAGGTAAAAAATGTATGGTTTGAAGAAAAATTTTTGTAATTTTTAAATTTATTTGTGAAAAAGCTTGAAAATCGTCAAAAAATCTGTTATAATATTTAAAGTTATTTTGCATATTGCATAAGGAGGTCTTTAAATGCGCGGCGATTTACACTGTCATACAACTCTTTCAGACGGTTCCCTTGGTATTGAAGAAATTATTGTTCAGGCAAAAAGAACAGATATTGATATCCTCTCTATAACAGATCACGATACTCTCTCATCATCAAGCAGAGCACAGCTTCTTGGTGAAAGATACGGTGTTAAGATCATCCCAGGTGTTGAGCTTTCAGCATGGGACGAAAAGCGAAATAATAAGGTACATATTCTCTGCTACGCTCCGCAGAAGCCTGAGCGTTTAGAGGGCCTTTGCCACAAATCCTGCACGATCAGAAAAGAATGCGGCAAGGAAATGATCAACAACGTAATGCAGAAATACCCTATCAAGCCTGAGGCAGTTTTGAAATACTGCACAAGCTCAAAGAGTATTTTCAAGCAGCATATTATGAGAGCGCTTATTGACTACGGTTATACGACCGAGTTTTACGGTCAGCTTTCAGATGAGCTTTTTGACAGAAAAACAGGCTCTTGCATAGTTACCCGTCATTACCCTGAGGTAAACTTTGTTTTAGACCTTATCCATTCTTCAAGAGGCGTTGCAGTTTTGGCTCACCCTTATCTCTACGGCAATACAGAGCTTATGGAGGAGCTTGTTGAAAACGGCAAGCTTGAGGGCGTTGAGGCATTCCATTATACAGCTACCCCTCAGCAGCAGCAGGAGCTTGCAAAGTTCTGCAGCGACCACAACATTCTTGCAACTGGCGGCTCAGACTTCCACGGTCTTTACAATCAGTGTGCGTCACCTATCGGCAGCCACACTACTGATGAAGAAAACTTAGATAAGCTTATGAAGCTTATCAGCGCAAACAAAAAGTAATATTTATGCTGTCGGGTAAAACTGACAGCATATTTTTTATTCTAGGGCAAAAATATTTAAATGATATACACATTTTTAGAGTATACTTAAAAGTTCAGATACAAAATATATACGGAGGACATTAAAATGGATATAATGCAGCAGTCACTGAACGCCCACAAGGAATGGGGCGGTAAGATAGAAATAATTTCAAGAACAAAGATTGAGGACAGACAGTCACTCTCTCTGGCATACACTCCCGGTGTTGC
>CALBJC010000096.1 GCA_937892655.1 uncultured Clostridia bacterium
GGCTGGAACGGGATGCCCAGCTGGTAGTGCCGGTGCTGGATTACAGCATCCCCACCAAGGAATGCTGCGACAGCGCAGGCTGCGCTGAGGATCCCGCTGCTACCACCGCTGCAACCACCGAAGCCACTACCGAAGCTACCACCGAACCCATTGAGGTCGAGAACTACATTGTAGTCGCAAGCCTTAACCTCGATAGGCTCGGTAAGTACAAGATCCTTGATAAGGCGAACAGTACCGTTCTTGTCAGCCTGTACCTTGTCGATAGCATCCTGAAGAACTTTAACGACAGCTTCCTTGTCAGCTGGTTGCATGCGGTATCTTTCCCAAAGTGTTGATGGTGCCATACCGTCCATCCCAGCTTTTAAAAAACTGACAACGTCTGTTACTTCGTAAGGTGTACCATTTTCTGAATCCACAAAGATCATACCCTTGAAAATGTACGGAACAAGCGGCGGATGCAAAGGCTGTGGCTCTTCTTTGAGCTCATATCCGCAGTTTTCGCAGACAAAATCATTCTTTGAAACCTTCTGCGAACACATCGGGCAACGCATCTTCTTAAAAAACATATAATCATCTCCTACAAGACAATTATACCATACAACCGCCCCGCTTGCAACACCAACCCTACCGCAGTATTGCGGGGGTGCAGAAATATTTACAGGTACCTTTGGGGGAATCCTTTCTGGAAGAAAGTACTCCCCCAAGCCCCTACTCAAAGACTTTTAATCTCAAATTTTGCCCGATAGGGTTCATAAGATAATAAGAAAAGCTAGGCAACATTGTGTTACCTAGCTTTTTGAGTTGTCCCTATCGGGCAAAATTTAAAACTGGAAGTTTTAGGAAAGGAGTTTGAGGAATAACCCTTTTCCAAAAGGGTTTTCCTCAAGGGCGTCTGTAGATACTTTTATACCCTTACAATACTGCGGTAGGGTTAGTATGTTTCAAGTAAGCCCTTGTAGAAGTTTGCGTAGTCGTCACGCTTTGCGGTTGTGAAGTCGATAGCTTCTCTTGGGTGACGGTTTAAAAGACCTGTGAGCATATACTGGATATCGTAGCCCCATACAATGCCTGAAGCCTTGAGAGGGAGCATAAAGTTTTCAATGAATGGTAAGATGTGGTAGAGGTTGTATTTTGGATTTTTGAGAAAACCGAGTAAAAGCTCCATCTGGCAGTTGCCAGCGCCTCTGCCCATACCCATAGCAGTAGCATCGAGGTATGAAACGCCGTATGAAAGAGTTTCAACTGTGTTACCAAACGCAATACCCTGATTGTTGTGACCGTGGAATCCGATCTGCTTACCTGTGCCCTCAACAGCCGTAAGGTAGAGCCTTGCAAGCTCTGCGGCATTTTCAGGGTAGAGCGAGCCGTAGCTGTCTACAAGGTAGATAACGTCAACGCTTGTCTGGCAGAGCATTTCAAGAGCCTGAGTAATCTGCTCTGTACCAACCTGAGAGATAGCCATGATGTTGCAGGTCGTTTCGTAGCCAAGGTTGTGGAAATGCTCGATCATCTCAATAGCTGCAGGAATCTGATGAATGTAGCAGGCTACTCATACCATATCTATAACGCTCTCTGATTTTGGCAGAAAATCTGTCTTGTAATCGCATCTTCCGACGTCAGCCATAACAGCTATCTTCATATCTGAAGGATTATCGCCAACGATAGCTCTTATATCCTCTTCGTTACAGAATTTCCACTTGCCGTGCTCTTCTTCTGAGAACATAAGCTTGCTGGCCTTATAACCAAACTCCATATAGTCAACACCACAGCGAACGTTAGCCTTATAAAGCTCCTTTACAAATTCGTCTGTGAATTCAAAATTGTTACATAAACCGCCGTCGCGCAAGGTAGCATCGAGTACCTTGACGTCAGCTCTGACTCCCATTAAATTACCTTTTCTCTGAGCCATGATAATTACCTCCGTGGTTAAAAACGATTTAGCCGATAAAAGCTTTAAAGCTTTAAACGGTTGATGTAACTATTATATCGCTTTAAAGCGATGATGTCAATGACAAATCCGTACAAATTAATCGCTTTAAATCGTTAAATTGGTACAAAAGTTACAAGAGGAGAGTGTACCTAAAATAAAACCGCCCCGAAAGTACGGGGCGGTAAAATAGCTTATTAAATTTCACCCTGCTGTATCTTCTGCCTTAAATCGTCAGAGATAAGCTTTGATTCGGCAAGACCGAGGCCCGTTACCTCTATGATTGATTTTACGCCGCGGATTATCTCGCCTTTCTTTGTCAGATCAAGAGCGTCTGTCAGGTCATGAGTTTTACCTTTATATGTATAATAAAATCTGTTCGGGTTTATTTTTGCAGGGGCAGTCTGAGGGGCAGCAGTATCAAAAACGTAGCCGCTGTCAAGCTTTGCCTTTATGTCATCAGCAATAGCCTTTGCCTCTGCAAGCCCTAAAGTTGTGGTTTCTCTTACAGATTTGATACCCTGCATATAGGCGCCCTGCTTTATAAGCAGAATGGCTACTGTCAGGTCGTATTTTTTACCATTGTATGTATAGTAGAATCTTGGCGGTGTATTCTGTGGCGGTGCGGGTGCATCAGATACTGTTGAATGTGATGTAGTATCAAAATTATATCCGCAGCTGTCGCAGAAATTAGCGTCTGCTATGAGCTTCTTTGCGCATACAGGGCAGAACTTTTTCTTTTTAAAAAATGAAAACATAATTTTTTACTCCTCCATCTTCAGCATGATGCTATCATCGAATACCATATTTTTGTCATTATACAGAGTTGCGTATATAATCACAGAGCGTTGCTCTGAAACGGAGAGCTTGAGATATCTTGGCTCATTATCTTTATCTTCAAGCTCGAAGAAGTATTCTATACTGCCACCGAGACTTTGTTTTACAAAATTAGGCTGACCAAAGCGCTCGATAAATATGTCTATGCTGTTAGACTGCCTCAGGAAAGATTTTACTTCGTAAATATCAAGCTTTCTGTCAAAAGGTGTGAAAATATATCCGCGTCCGCCGACAAGGCGTGCTGTTATTTTGCTTTCATCGCCTATATTGCACATCAGATAATCTCTGTCGGTAAAACCTGTCTGCCCCATATTTCTCTGGGCGTTTGCCTCTAAGTTTTCGATAGAGAAGAAGGTAACGCCTACATCGTCAGGCGAGGCGGTATTTTTAAAGCAGAAGTCAAGATGAATATAATACCATTCATCGTCAAGATAGCAGGAAGCAGATGCACTACCGGTTTTTACGGCATTGCCTGAATCGTAAGCAGCATCACTGCTACCCAAATCAACCTCAAGCTCACATTTTGAAAGCCCCGCAGGGTAGAAATCAAAAAACTTATCAAGCTGTGATGTGAAATTGGTGTTATTGTAAATGTTTGGCGCAAACAGCTTCTTAAGAGCGTACTCATCGCCATTGTCTGCCACTTCAAGTAAGGCCCCCAAAGCACCGTTTGCGGCTGAATAGTTAGAAACGTTTTCATATCGCCATTTGTCGATGATATTTTCATAATCCTTGCGTTCAAAATAGTCTTTATTGTTATCTAGAGCTGCAACTATCAGAATACATACAACGGCTATAACGGGCAAAGCGACTGTAACAATACCAATGGCCATACAGATTTTAGGCCATTTCTTGCCCTGATTTTTAGGCTTTTTTCTGTTAACATTACCGATAATAATGAGCACAACGCCGAAAAGCACCTGGAAAAACGCTGCGATTGCAAAAATAATCAAGGTGCCAAGAATTAAAGATACAAATGCCATAATTATTCCTCCTACATGAAGCTCAAAAGCTACACTGTGATTATAGCATAGAAATTTACATATAGCAAGAAAAATAGCGATACCCCTCGCTTTCCTCGGGGTATCGCTCTTTTTATGGTGCAGAAGATGGGACGTTGACCAGTGGATTCAATTCCCATTACGCACCGGATAAAAATAACGATACCCCTCGTTCTTCTCGGGGTATCGCTCTTTTTATGGTGCAGAAGATGGGACTTGAACCCACACGACATTGCTGCCACTGGCACCTGAAGCCAGCGCGTCTGCCATTCCGCCACTTCTGCATACGTTTATTAAATTGTATCTTGTATATAGCGAGTAAAAACTGATAGTTTACGCAGCCGCGCTTACGCGGGACTCTTGCGGTGCCCAAAATTGTTTGCTCGCTCTGCTCACACAATTTTGACCGCTACGCCATTTTTACTCTCGCTTAATCTGTGCCCCGCACAGCGCTCGGTAAAAATGCTGCCATTGAGCCACTTCTGCATACTATATTAAACTATATTACCACTCAAAAACAAAATGCCCCATCGTTTATGGGGCTTTGTTTGGTGCCGGTGGCCGGACTTGAACCGGCACGGTATCACTACCAGAGGATTTTGAGTCCACCACGTCTGCCATTCCATCACACCGGCATTTTTTAACTGCTTAATATTATATCAAATTACGCATTTAATGTCAAGTAGTTTTGTGACGAATTATCACTTTACAATTTGTATAAAAAAACTTGAAGAAAATGCTTGAAATTTGTTTGAATTTATGGTAGTATATATTTGTGAAACAAATTCATAAGGAGTTGTATATATGGAAAATATCAGAGTTTTAGTTTGCGATGACTCAGTTTTTGTAAGAAAAAAGCTCACCAGCTTCTTGCAGACTCTTGATGACGTTGCTGAAATCTACGAGGCTAGTGATGGTTTTGAAGCTGTTGCACAGTACAAAGAGCATAGCCCTACAGTAGTATTTATGGATATCGTTATGCCTAATAAGACAGGTATTGAAGCACTTGGCGAAATTATGGATTTTGACCCTGATGCAAGAGTTTACATGGCTTCATCAGTTGGTACTCAGAATTACCTCAAGGATGCAATCAATGCAGGCGCTACAGACTTTTTACAGAAGCCTATTGCCAACGACGATGTTGAAAAGATCATCGAGATGCTCGTAGAAGAGGAGGACTAACGATATGTTTACACAATTTTTTGGAAGCTATCTTTTAAATAACGGTTATGTTACAGGTCCTCAGCTTTCTAAGGCTATTGAAGAAAAGAATACAGTAAGAATGAAGCTCGGTGTATTGGCTATCAATGCAGGCTTTATGACATCAGAGCAGGTTGAGCTTGTTAATATCGAACAGGCTAACCGTGATATGCGTTTTGGTGACCTTGCTGTTGATATGGGCTTTGTTACTGCTGAACAGGTTGACAGACTTTTGTCAGAACAGCCAAGCGGTCACGTTTTACTCGGTCAGGCCCTCGTTAACGATGGCGCTTTGACAAACGCTCAGCTTGAAGAAGCTATCAACGATTATAAGAGAACAAATCAGCTTACAGATGAAGATATTTCTGATGAACAGAACGAAAAGATCGCTCTTTTAGTTTCAGAATTCTATCATTTCGACAGCGGCGAAAAGGCAGAGGTTTTCACAAAGTATATTTCACTCTTGATCAAGAACCTTATCCGTTTCATCGGTGACGACTTTATTCCTCTTGAAGCACCTATCGTTACTACATATAATTCAACAAAGCTCGTTTCACAGAGCTTTGCAGGTGACGCAAAGGGCTACACAGCTATCGACGCTGATGAAGCTACATACAAGACACTTGCTGAAAGATTTGCGAAAGAAGCTATTACAGATTCAGACTATGCTGACGCTGCAATCGGTGAATTCTTAAATCTCCACAATGGCTTGTTTACAGTTAATATGTCAAACGACTTGGGTAAGGAGCTTACTCTTACTCCTCAGTCTTATGACAGCGCTAAGGAGCTCAAGTTTGAAAAGTCTGCTTTCTGTATCCCAATCAGATACAACTTTGGTACAGCTAACTTTATCATCGAAATTGAATAAGCTTAACAAATATCCCCGATGCTTTCGCATCGGGGATTTCTTTTTAGCTTTTCTTTATTCAACCTTTTTTGTATCGGGTATTTCAAACCAGAAATCCGAGCCTTCGCCGAGTGTTGAAGAAACACCGTATTTAAAGCCGTGGCTCTTGAAAATTTCCTTAACGATTGAAAGGCCAAGCCCTGTACCCATCTTATCTCTCTTGACCTTTTCGCCTCTGTAGTAGCGGTCAAAGATATTTGAGAGGTTTTCAGGGGCGATACCAACGCCGTTGTCGATAATATCTATTCTGACATCATTGCCTAAATTAGTCTGGCGGATTATTATTCTCTTTTCGTCGCCACTGTAGTTAATGGCGTTATTTACAAGGTTGTAGATAATCTGGTCAAGCCTTGCGCTGTCAGCACAGATTATTCTGTCATCATCCTTTTCAACCCTGATGTCATATCCTTCGGTGTCTATCAAAAGCTGATAACGGCCCATAACCTCATCGAGCTTATCGTGGATAGAAAACTCGGTTTTATTAAGCTCTGTATTGTGGCTTTCAAGCCTTGAAAGCTCTAAAATCTCGCCTACCAGCTTTGTTAAACGGTCGGTTTCATCTATGATAACCGAAAGATGCTCCTCACGCTTTACAGGGTTATCGCCCGATAAATCTCTTATCATCTCAGCATACGCCTTTATCATGGTAAGCGGAGTTTTAAGGTCATGCGAAACGTTTGCCATAAGGTCACGCCTGAGCTCATTTACCTTTGAAACCTCGCTTACAGCGTAGTTTAAGGTCTGCGCCAGCTGAGATGATTCCATAAAGCCCTTCTCATCAAAGGTTACAGAATAATCACCGTTTGCAAACTGCTTTGCAGATTTTGCAATCTTTGAGATAGGTTTTGAAAGCGCCTTTGAAATATAAAGTGAAAGCAGCAGCGATAGCTCGCAGGTGATAAGCGCGATAAAGAAAAACTGCTCTTTCATAATACTCATAGTCGATCTGATTGGCTCGATAAACGCATTGACCAGAACTATTCTTGCGTCCTCGGGGTTTTGCGAGCTGGTTATGACCTTGCCGTAAATCAGCTGCGACATATGGAAATAGTCGTTCATCGATTCTGCATAATAGCTGCCGCCTGATGAGGCATAAATGCTCTGAATGGTTTTGTGAAACTCAACGAAATATGCATACTTGTTTTCAGATCTACCGCCCATATAGTCGATAATATCGCTTGTAAGGTAACCGTAGCCGTCGGTAACGATGATCATAAAACCGTTTTTGCTGGCGATATCATCCATTATCTTATTAAGCTCCTCGGCTGAGGCGGTATCGATATTATCATCTATAAGTCTGATAGCGTTTTTAACGTTTCTGATGGTTACTGATTTGAAGTAGTTAGGCATCAGCTTTATCTGGAAAACCCACAAAAGTAAAACAACGCATACTGTGAATATAAGCATAAAAATCAGAACATAATGCTCAAGCTTTAATAAATTGGCAGGGGATCTGAGCTTTTTTTGCTTAGTTGACTTCAAACTTATAACCTACTCTCTGTAATGTAACAATAAGGTTTTTATATTCGCCTAAGCTGTTTCTGAGCATTTTGATATGAGTATCAACGGTTCTGTCGTCACCGTCAAAATCATATCCCCATAGCTCTTCAACGAGCTTGTCTCTTGAAAGAGCGATATTCATATTGCGGACAAGATAGAATAAAAGGTCATATTCCTTAGGAGTCATTCTGACCTTTCTGTCGTTGATGGTAACCTCTCGGGCAGTAAAATTGATAGAAAGTCCCTTATAAGTAAATATTTCTTCAACAACCTTTGTATTCTGACTGCCTCTTTTCAAAACGGCATTTACTCTTGCCATAAGCTCCTTTGGTGAAAAAGGCTTTACAACATAGTCATCAACGCCCATTTCAAAGCCAAAAAGCTTGTCGTATTCTTCAGTTCTTGCCGAAAGCATAATGATAGGAGTTGTCTTTGTCTTTCTTATCTCCTTGCAGGCTGAAAAGCCATCAAGCTTTGGCATCATTACGTCCATAATGATGATATCATAATCTTCAGCGCGAGCCATTTCAACAGCCTGCATACCATCCTCAGCTTCTTCGGTGGTGTGGCCCTCAAACTCGGCATATTCCTTGATAACAGCGCGGATTTTTATTTCATCATCAACAACAAGTATTCTTGCCATAAAAAATTCTCCTCTCGTTTTTCTATATCAAGTTTAGTGTAGCATACTTTTATAAAAAAATCAACTCAATTGTTTTTGTAAAACTTATTGACACTAATAGTTTAAAGTGTTAAAATATATTTGAGCGAAATTTCAAAAGAAAGGGTGTTATTATGGGCTTTCCAAGCGAAGAGTATTTTATGAATAAAAAGGTTAGAGGCAAGAAAACCGATAAAAGCCGCAAGGTGCAAAAAACAGGTAACGCCCCTTCATATACTTTGGGTGAAGAAATATTCGGCGCTGTATCTCACGGCGTTGGCGGTCTTTTAGCAATTGCAGGTACTGTAGTTTTAATTGTACTGTGTGCAATTTACGGTGGCGCGTGGGAGGTAGTGAGCGCTTGTATCTATGGCGCATCGCTTATTATTCTGTATACAATGTCAACTCTCTATCACGCTATTACCCATAAAAAAGCCAAGGCATTTTTCAGGATTATGGACCATAATACAATATTCTTTTTAATTGCAGGTACATATACACCGTTTACTCTTGTAACCCTGCGTGGTGCATTAGGCTGGGTTTTATTTGGTATTATATGGGGTGCGGCAATACTCGGCATTGTTCTCAACTCTGTAAATTTAGAAAAGTATAAGAAGATTTCAGTTATAGCGTATCTTGTAATGGGCTGGGCAATAATCTTTGCTATAAAGCCGTTTTACGAGAGCGTTGACAGATTGTCGCTTATATTCTTAGTAATAGGCGGTGCGCTGTACTCTGTCGGCGTAATCTTCTACAAGATAAAAAAGATAAAGTATTTCCACGCGGTATGGCATCTGTTTGTGATGGCAGGCAGTGTATTCCATTACTTTTCTGTGTTGGTTGAAATGATCTAGTCTGAAAGAAAGTGTAATAATGAAAATCTGTATTGTAGGCCTTGGTCTTATCGGAGGCTCTGTTGCAAGAGCTCTTAAGAAAAACGGCAGCCATACTGTTTTTGGTATGGATATAAATGATGAAACTATAAAAGAAGCCTTAGCGCAGGAGGTTATAGATAACAGTATCGCCCCGCAGGAGTTATCCATCTGCGATGTTGTTATCCTAGGTCTTTACCCTGAGGCAACCATTAAATTTGTCGATGAGAATGCAAAGTATTTTGCAAAGGGCAGTATAGTTTTAGATACCTGCGGTATTAAAAGTGCTATCTGCGGGCATTGCGAAAAAAAGCTTGGCGAAAATGGCGTTAAATTTGTAGGCTGTCACCCTATGGCGGGCAGAGAACTCTGGGGCTTTATGGCGTCGGTTGACAATCTGTTTGATAACGCAAGCTTTATTATCTGTAAAACTGAAAATACAGATGATAGCGCTATTGAAGTAGCAAAATCGCTTGCAAATGAAATGGGCTTTCTGCGTAGCGTTATCTCAACCCCGAAGGAGCATGATGAGGTTATCGCGTATACCTCTCAGCTGGCGCATATCGTATCATCAGCGTATGTAAAAAGCCCGTCGCTTTTGCGTCAATGCGGCTTTTCAGCAGGCAGCTTCAGGGATTTAACCCGAGTTGCAAGGCTCAATGAAAATATGTGGACCTCGCTTTTTATGCTAAACCGTGAGCCTCTTATCTCCGAGATCGACCACGTTATCTCAAGCCTTACAGAATACAGAGATGTTCTCAGAAACGGTGACGATAAAAAGCTCTATGAGCTTTTGCGTGACGGCAGAATTTTAAAGGAAAAATCAAACGAACAGAATGCTAAAGTTGCCCGTGAGCTTGAGGCACTCAAAAAGAGTAAAGAGAATAAATAATCAGATTAAAACCGCCTTTGATTTATCGTCAGATGCGGTTTATATTTGGTAAAAATATAAACAATATATAAACAGAATATTGACAAATGATGCAGAATTTGATATAATTTTATCAGAAAGCAATAGCTTTCATCCCCCCACAACAAGGAGAGATGAATATGGTAAAAACACTAAAAAAAGCAATTTCATTCGTTCTTACTGCAGCGCTTGCGCTGTCAGTATGGTCAGTACCCGTATGGGCGCAAGGTAGCGCAGAGATAATATTCAATCTTATAAACGTTGATGTCGTAAGCGGCGATAATACCTGGTCGGGCGAGCAGGATTATGTAGCGCAGCTTGATATTCCTGATGGCTATGAGATTTTTTATACAGATGCCTTTGCAGATGCGCCACACGGCAGATACGGTTTGAATTATACCTTTGATGAACTGACAGGTGAATTTTTAATTCCGAAAGCCGAGTATGAAAGCGATTATACAAGCGTTGAAATAACGGTGTATGCTTGTGACCCTGAAAAAAGGTATCTGGTTACCTGTATTCTCCCTGACGGCGTTACAGTAGCGCAGGGCAATGTTGGTGAGAATGCGGCAAAGGTTATGGAAGATTATTCTATAACCTTTGCTTACAGCGGTGATAAGCGTCTGGATATTGACATGATAGATTATTATTCTGAAGATTCTCGTTTAACTCCTGTATATACATATGATGAGGATACTAAAACTCTGACCATCAAAGCTGAGGATAACAAGATTAATTCAGACTTTGCAATAGCTGATCAGCTTCTTATCAGACTTTCGTTATGCGGAACTTTTGATTACGACAGCTATGTAGAAAAGGTAACGCCTCCTTATGAAGACAGCTTTACAGCTAATAATGAAATAACAGAAATATATATCGATGGCGAAAAGGATGTATTTTTTCCACAGCTTTATGAGGTTGAGCTGAGTGCAGGCGAAAATCTATATTACAGGGCTGTCAGTGAAGGCAATATCAGTTTATATGTTCTGCTTCTCAGACACATTCAGGACGATAAGTTTGAGTTTGTAAGCTATGCCGATATGGGCTCGATAGGTGACGGTGGTAAAGCAGGTATATTTAATGCTACTTCTGACGGAAAATATATTCTTGCTATAGCGGCGTATGAGGGATATGACGTCGGTAGTAACGTATCGGTTATATTAGATACATTAACCGCTGATGACCAGACGCTTGACTTTACAAATGAAACCTTACCTACTGATACAGATGATAACAAG
>CALBJC010000097.1 GCA_937892655.1 uncultured Clostridia bacterium
TCGTAAATCTGCATTGGGACGGCGGTTGGCTTGAAAACTTCCCGACAGACAAGCAAAACTGTATGCTAAAATATGAAAAAATCTGGACTCAGGTTGCAGGTACTTTCAAGGATTATCCTGAAAAGCTTATATTTGAAGCTCAGAATGAAGAGCTTGGCTGGCAGTCGGTATGGAACAGATGGGGCGGTACCAGCGGTAAAGCTGATTCTTACGCTCTTGTAAATGAGATAAACCAGAAATTTGTTGACGTTGTAAGAAACTCAGGCGGCAACAACGCTTTACGTCATCTTCTGATTTCAGGCTACAACACCGATATCGACCTTACCTGTGATTCAATGTTCAAAATGCCATCAGACCCTGCAGGCAGATGCGCTGTTTCGGTTCACTATTACACCCCTTCAAACTTCTGTATTCTCGAAGAGGATGCAGACTGGGGCAAAGCTCAGTATACATGGGGTACAGAACGCTTGTAAGATATATGGAAAAGCTCAAAACTATATTCGTTGATAAGGGCATACCTGTAATCATCGGTGAATACGGCTGCCCTACAAAAAATAAAGATGAAGCTTCTATCAGACTCTTTATTTCTTCTGTTTGCAATGAGGCAATTTCAAGAGGAATGTGCCCGATGCTATGGAGCACAACGGGTAACCACTACAACAGAAGCACATACACTATGTATGACGCTGCTTTAGAGCAACTGATGCTTGACGCTAAAAATTAAGAAATGTAAAAGACAGCTTTTTGCTGTCTTTTCTTTTTGGTTTACACTTGCAAATACAGTTATTTTATGGTAGAATTTATACAGCATATATTTTGAAAGGATGTTTAATTATGACTTACAAAGAAGGCTTTATTAAGTTTATGGTTGAAAGCGGTGTTCTGACTTTTGGCGATTTTACTCTCAAGAGCGGCAGAAGAGCGCCATACTTCATAAACTGCGGTAACTACAAGACAGGCGCACAGCTTGCCAGACTCGGTGAATTCTACGCTGAATGTATCAAGGATAACAATATCCCTATCGAAACTCTCTTTGGTCCTGCTTACAAGGGTATCCCTCTTGCAGTTTCAGCAGTTGTAGCGCTTTCAAATAAATTCGGTATCGACGTTTCTTACTGCTTTGACAGAAAGGAAGCTAAGGATCACGGTGAAGGCGGTATGTTCGTTGGTAAGACACTTACAGCGGGCGAAAAGGTTGTTATCATCGATGACGTTATGACATCAGGTAAGGCTCTCAAGGAATCTGTTCCAAAGCTCAAGAGTGCGGCTGATGTTGATATCACAGGTATGGTTATCACAGTTGACAGAATGGAAAAGGGCTTAAACAGCGACCTTTCAGCTGTTCAGGAGGCTTATAACGAATTTGGTATCAAGGTTTACTCAATCGTTAATATGGAAGATATTATAAACGCTATCAAGACAGGCGTTATCGGCTACAGCGAATACTTAGACGCAATGCTCGCTTACAGAGAGCAGTATGGCGCAAAGTAAAAATAGATGTTTTGAGGGTATGGCAAAAATTGCCATACCCTTTTTTGTTTTCAGGGGTTGACAGATTTATTCTAATCTGTTAGAATATGTATATACTAATGCATTAGAATAGCAAGACAAAAGAAAACAGACAACGAAAAAGGAAGTGAGAAAATGGCAACACCTAAGATTTTTGAGAGCGAATACAGATTCTGCCTTATTTTATGGGAGAATGAGCCAATTAAAAGTAAGGATTTATCTGATATCTGTAAAGAAAAGCTCGGCTGGTCAAAAACTACGACCTATACTGTTATAAAGAGATTATCAGACAGAGGGGTTGTAAAAAACGAAAATACTGTTGTTACATCCTTGATTTCTAAGGACGAAGCACAGATTTCTGAAATTGACGAGCTTATGGAAAAGAAGTTTGAAGGCTCTCTGCCTGCATTTTTAGCGGCATTTGCAAAGCATCAGAAGCTGAGCGAGAAGGATATCGAAGAGATAAAGAAGATAATAAACGGAGGAGGAAAATAGTATGGACAAGCTGACTGGTATTTTCCTTGAGCTTTTTAATATGAGCGTTAATGCCAGCTACATTATTTTAGCGGTTTTGATTTTAAGGCTTATATTTAAAAAAGCGCCTAAAAAGCTTATCTGCATGATGTGGGCTATACCTGCATTTAGACTTATCTGCCCTTTTTCGTTTAAGAGCATTTTAAGTCTTCTGCCAAGTGAGAAGGCTGTAAGCTATGAGGTTTTGCTGTCTGATACTCCGCAGATTAACAGCGGTATCAATTTTGTAGACAACAGAATAAACCCTGTTATCAGGGATAATTTTACTCCGTCGAAAATTGAAACGGTTGACCCTTTACAGCTTTTGACAAATGCTATGAGCATTTTGTGGATAGCTGGGATATTTATTCTTGCTGTATTTTCTGTAATAAGCCTGATAAGGCTTAAGGTAAAGCTTTTTGACGCTGTTAAAAAAGAAGATAATATCTATCAGAGCCAGAATGTTTCTACCCCGTTTATTTTAGGGGTTATAAAGCCAAAAATCTATATTCCGTTTAATATGGATGAGACTCTTTTAAGCTATGTTTTAGCGCACGAAAAGGCGCATTTAAAGCGCTTTGACCATATTATAAAGCCGATAGGATTTTTGATATTATGTATTCATTGGTTCAACCCTCTGGTTTGGGTGGCATACGCTTTGCTTTGCCGTGATATAGAGATAGCCTGCGACCAGAAGGTTTTTGAAAATTTCACAAGTGAGGACAAGAAAAACTACGCAAGTGCTTTGCTTTTATGCGGTGCTGGCAGTAAGAGATTTTTAATATCTGCCTGCCCTCTGGCATTTGGCGAAGTAGGGATAAAAGAAAGGATCAAAAACGTTATGAACTACAAAAAGCCTGCACTATGGATAATAGTTTTACTTATTATCGCGGCAGTTGTTGTAGCAGTTTGTTTTCTGACATCACCTGAGCATAAGGAGCTGCCTGATACATCGGGAGATACATCGACTGTTACAACGCCTGTTGGAGACCTTCTTGGTACACAGACCACTGTTGTACCTGACAAATCAGATGCTTATGCTGTGAACTTTAAAAAGCTCAATACTCCATATTCATTAGAATTAGAAAATGAATTTATCGACTTTGAATACTTTGAAAGCTATCCCGGCACATACAAATCAAAGGTTTTCACAAGCTATGATGAGTATGCTCAGTTTTTGAGCAATATGGGACTTGACGCTGACAGCGTAGGTATTATCTATGATGAGAGCTACTTTGAAGAAAACATACTCGCAATAGCAGGTATTTATGAGGGTAGCGGTTCTATTAAGCATGAGGTTTATGATGTATTTATATCTGACAATCATCTGATTGTCAGCATAAACGCTTATACGCCTTATATCTGTACCGAGGATATTCAGTTTTATCTGATGGCCGCTGAGCTTGACAAATCAGAGTTTTCTGAAAAGGATATCCAGTTTATAAGATACACTCAGTTTTCAGATGAGTTTGGCGAGCATTTTACATCACAGACAGTTGCTGTAAGGACTATTTACACAGGAATATTCCCGCAATACTGCTACGCCAACTGGAATGAAGACGGTATAAATCTTATCTGGAATGAATCGATTGTCAATAAAAATCAGTCACAACTGCCGATTGTAAAAATCACAAGCAAGGAAGAATTTGATGAGTTTTATTTAAAGGTTGCACCTTTCTTTACTCTTGACTACGAATACAGCAATATGGTAGACGGAAAGTATTATCACTACTCTCCTTGCGCAACGCTTGAATCTGTAAAGGACAGCACTGAACAAGGAGGTTTCTTTGAAAACAACACATTACTTCTGGTTTATATCCCAGAAAACAGTTCTTCAATATATCATTCGCCTGATAGCGTATATACTTATGGCAATACTATGTATTTTAACATCAGAGCATTTTTGCCATACGCCTACGATACAGCGATGGCCGGCTGGTTTATGTGTTACACGGTTGAGAATGAACTAATCAGCGGTATAGACACATTCTGCGCAAACCGCTTTGAAATGCCTTACAGAGAGCTTGTGGTGATGGGAGAACAATCTGATGATATTCTGTTAAATCCGAGAATTACTCTTTATGAGGCGGATAAGACATTTACCATGTCACTCTCCCCTGTTTCAAGCTATATGTATTCAGGCTCATATTTCTACGAAGACGGTTATCTTGTTTTATTTGAGCAAGGTACAAATAGCTTTTACAGATTCAAAATTGATGAAGAAGCCTATATTTTTGAAGCTGACAACTCATCACCTATTGATATACCCGACGGTACAGTTTTCTACTCATAAAACTAAAAAGAGCAGTACAAAATGTACTGCTCTTGATTTTTTACTTTTATCTTTCACTACCCATAAAGAAGAGGGCTAGTGTACCAGGACCTGAGTGAGAGCCGATTACTTTACCTACATAGTTTATAATGCAGGTATCATAGCCGAATTTATCCATGATCTGATTTGCTACATACTGAGCGTCAGCAAGGCAGTCACCATGGCTTATTGCAATTGTTTTATTTGTAAAGCCCTTTGATTTTTTAGCCATTTCATCGATAAGCATATTGAGAGATGCCTTTCTGCCTCTTACCTTTGCAATTGGCACGAGGTGACCTTCGTTGTCAACGTGTAAAACAGGCTTGATGCCAAGGAGAGTTCCTGCGATAGCCGCTGTTCTTGATACTCTGCCGCCACGGAAGAGATATTTTAAGTCATCAACTGTAAATACATGGCAGAGATTGAACTTAATGCTCTCGATATATTCACCGAGCTCTTCAACTGTAACGCCCTCGTCACGCTTTTTAACAGCGTAGTCTAAAAGAAGACCTTCACCGAGTGAAGCACAGAGGCTGTCAACCAAAACTATCTTTCTGTCAGGGTATTTTTCACATAGCGAGTCCTTTGCGATATTAGCGCTGTTGAAGGTACCGCTGAGACCTGATGAGAATGCAAGATAGATAACATCTAACCCTTTTTCAAGGAACTTTGAAAAAATAGTTTCAAACATTTCAGGAGTACACTGAGAGGTTTTGGTCATAGCGCCGTTTCTCATCTGGTCATAGAAATCCTTATCTGACATATCGTTTGCAGAATACTGCATTCCGTTTACTTCAAAAGAAAGAGAAACCGCTTCAACGTTATGGTCTTCGTAATAGCTGGCAGGTAAATCGCAAGTTGTATCTGTAATAAGCTGGTATGTTAATGACATAGTAAAATCCCTCCGATATTTATATATGTAATTATATCATAAATCTTATTTATATATAATAAGTTTTTGTAAACTGAACTGTAAAAAAGAATGCCAAAAGTTTGTTTATTTTTACGAAAAAACTCTTTACAACGGGATATTTATATATTATAATAATTGTAGTGTTTCAAAAAAGGAGTGGTAAAAATGAATCTTGGCAGCGAAATCGAGTTTATTTCAAAAAGCTTTATCGGTGAAACCTTTGAAGAGGATATCTGCAACTGTTTATTTGAAAACTGTAATTTCAAGTTTGCTAAGTTTTCTGATATTACTATTTCTAATTGTGTTTTCAGAAACTGCTCTTTTTTAAGCGCTAATTTTTCTGATGTTACTATTGACAAATGCGATATGTCAGCAAGCTCATTTATGAATGCCGCTTTACTTGACACTAAGCTTATCGAATGCAAGGCTTCAGGCTGTGATTTTACTAAAATAAAGCAGATGGGCTTAGAGATTTCAGGCGGTAACTTTTCATTATCAAACTTTGCTGACAATGATTTTCGTTTTATGAAATTTTCAAACATCAAGTTTGACAGCGCCAGCTTTTTTGGCTGTCGTTTGGAAAAGACAACCTTTAAGGATTGTTCAATGATCGGTGTTGATTTAAACGGCGCAAACCTTACAGACGCTGATATCAGAGGCAGTAAGGTTGATGGTGTTTCATTTAAAAACGTTAATTTAAAGAATTGTAAGGCTGATATAGCTCAGGCTGTTTGTATTGCAGAAAGCATGGGCTGTAGTATAGAATGATTTTTACGGAGTAGTGTTTTTTCATTACTCCGTTTTTTGCGGCCATATGAAGAAATCTGAGATTTATTCACAGATTTTTCAAAGCAAAAATCAATCTTGTAAAGTGACTAAAAATTCATCAATTTGGCACTGAAATTTATACACTTATTAAGCGTAAAAATTGACGAAAAATATTGAAATGAATTTTTAGTTGTGATATAATAAACTAAATGCAGTGTTGAGGAAAATTTCAACATTGCGGGTCAATTAAATGGAGGAAGGTTGTACTATATGGAAAACAAAAAGCACAAGGTTCTGATTATTGGTTCAGGTCCGATTATTATCGGTCAAGCATGTGAATTCGACTATTCAGGTACTCAGGCTTGTAAGGCGCTGAGAAACTTAGGTTACGAAATCGTGCTTGTAAACTCAAACCCTGCTACAATTATGACAGACCCAGGTATTGCTGATATTACTTACATTGAGCCACTCAATGCAGCAAGACTTGAAAAGATTATCGAAAAGGAAAGACCAGATTGCATCTTGCCGAACTTAGGTGGTCAGAGCGGTCTTAATTTATGTTCAGAGCTTGCTTCTTTGGGCATTTTAGATAAGTACAACGTTAAGGTTATAGGCGTTCAGATCGACGCTATCGAACGTGGTGAAGACAGAATCGAATTCAAGAAGACTATGGATTCACTCGGTATCGGTATGGCAAGAAGTGAGGTTGCTTACTCTGTTGATGAAGCGCTCGCTATTGCTGATAAGCTCGGCTACCCTGTTGTTTTACGTCCTGCTTACACAATGGGCGGCGAAGGCGGCGGCCTTGTTTACAATACAGAAGAATTAAAGACAGTTTGCGCAAGAGGCTTACAGGCTTCACTTGTAAATCAGGTTCTTGTTGAAGAATCAATTCTCGGCTGGGAAGAGCTTGAGGTTGAGGTTGTTCGTGACCATACAGGTAAGATGATTTCTGTTTGCTTTATCGAGAACATTGACCCTCTCGGTGTTCACACAGGTGACAGCTTCTGTTCTGCTCCTATGCTCACAATCAGCAAGGAGGTTCAGGCTGAATTACAGCGTCAGGCTCATCTTATTGTTGATGCTATTCAGGTTATCGGCGGTACAAACGTTCAGTTTGCCCGCAACCCTGTTGACGGCAGAATCTTAGTTATCGAAATCAACCCTCGTACATCACGTTCCTCAGCGCTTGCTTCAAAGGCAACAGGCTTCCCTATCGCTTTGATTTCAGCAATGCTCGCTACAGGTATGACTCTTTCAGACATTCCTTGCGGCAAGTATGGCACACTCGACAAGTACTACCCGGACGGCGATTACATCGTAATCAAGTTTGCTAGATGGGCATTTGAAAAGTTCAAGAATTCCAAGGACGCACTCGGTACTCAGATGAGAGCAGTAGGCGAAATTATGAGTATCGGTAAGACATATAAGGAAGCTTTCCAGAAGGCTATCCGTTCACTTGAACAGGGCAGATACGGTCTTGGCTTTGCAAAGGATTTTGCTGACAAGACTAAGGAACAGCTTTTAAAGAAGCTTCACACTCCATCAAGTGAAAGACAGTTTATTATGTATGAAGCGCTCAGAAAGGGTGCTACAATAGAAGAGCTCGAAGCTCTCACAAAGATCAAGCCTTACTTTATCTCACAGATGAAGGAAATCCTCGACGAAGAGCTCGACCTTATCAACAACTATAAGGGTACAGTTCCTCCAAAGGATGTTTTAGAGGCTGCTAAGAAAAACGGCTTTGCCGACAGATACCTCGCACAGATTCTTGGCGTTACTGAAGAAGCTATCAGAACAAAGAGAATCGAATACGGTATCACAGAGGCATGGGAAGGCGTTCACGTAAGCGGTACTCAGGATGCGGCTTACTACTACTCAACATACAATGCTCCTGATAAGAGCGTTGCCAGCCCTAACAAGAAGATTATGATCTTAGGCAGCGGTCCTAACAGAATCGGTCAGGGTATTGAATTTGACTACTGCTGTGTACACGCTGCTAAGGCATTAAGAGAACTTGGCTTTGAAACAATCATGGTTAACTGTAACCCTGAAACTGTTTCAACAGACTACGATACATCAGACAAGCTCTATTTTGAACCGCTCACACTCGAAGATGTTCTGAGCATCTACGAAAAGGAACAGCCTATCGGCGTTATCGCTCAGTTTGGCGGTCAGACACCGCTCAACCTTTCAGCTGACCTTAAGAAGTATGGCGTAAACATTCTCGGTACAACACCTGAAACTATCGACCTTGCAGAAGACAGAGATATGTTCAGAGCTATGATGGACAAGCTCGGCATTCCAATGCCTGAATCAGGTATGGCTGTAACATTTGAAGAAGCTAAGGAAATTGCTGACTCAATCGGCTATCCTGTAATGGTAAGACCTTCATACGTTTTAGGCGGCAGAGGTATGGAAATCGTTCACGATGAAGAACAGCTTGAAATCTATATGAAGGCGGCTGTAGGCGTTACACCTGACAGACCTATCCTCGTTGACAGATTCTTAAATAACGCAACAGAATGTGAAGCTGACGCTATCTCAGACGGCACAAACGTATTCGTTCCTGCTGTTATGGAGCATATCGAGCTTGCAGGTATTCACTCAGGCGACTCAGCTTGTATCTTACCTTCACTCAATATCTCACCTGAACACGTTGCTACTATCAAGGAATATACAAGAAAGATTGCTGCTGAAATGGACGTAAGAGGTCTTATGAACATGCAGTATGCTATCGAAGGCGACAAGGTTTATGTTCTTGAAGCAAACCCAAGAGCATCAAGAACTGTTCCTCTCGTTTCAAAGGTATGTAACATTCAGATGGTTCCGCTTGCAACAAAGATCATCACAATGCCACTTACTGGCAACCCATCCCCTGTACCTGAACTCCGTGAAAGAACCTTCAAGCACCACGGTGTTAAGGAAGCTGTATTCCCATTCAATATGTTCCAGGAGGTTGACCCTGTTTTAGGCCCTGAAATGAGATCAACTGGTGAAGTTTTAGGTATGTCAGAAAACTTCGGTGAAGCTTACTTCAAGGCTCAGGAAGCTACTCAGACCAAAATTGCTCTTGAAGGCTCAGCTCTCATCAGTGTAAACGACAGAGATAAGGGCGATTTAGAGCAGGTTGCTCGTGGTCTTACAGAATGCGGCTTCAAGCTTATTGCTACAAAGGGTACTGCTCAGTTTATCAGAGAATGTGGCCTTGAGGTTGAAGAGGTTGCAAAGCTCGACGAAGGCAGACCAAACGTTCTTGACATCATCACAAACGGCGGCGCTGACATCATCATCAACACACCTAACGACAAGAAGGGTGCTACAGATGACAGCTACATCAGAAAGGCTGCTATCAAGAGAAGAGCATTCTACGCTACAACAATGGCTGCTGCTAAGGCTGCTATTGAAGGTATCAAGGCTGTCAAGGCTAACGGTATGGGCTCTGTAAAGTCACTCCAGGAATACCACAAGGAAATTATCTAATAAAAAACTTTAAGCCACTCTTTTTCAAGAGTGGCTTTTTTGTTGACTTTTTATTTTCTATTTGATATAATCTCTGTAAAGAAGGTCTGAACAATAAACGAGGTGAGTTTATGAAAAGAATACTTTATCTGGTATTTCCGATAATTACGTTAATTCTTGAAATTCTTCCCTTTGGCGCTGTTTGCAATTTTGCAAATCCTGAGGGTGAGTCTATAAGAAAAACTTACTCATATTTTGATTTAACGCCATACGGGTATTCAAATTTTGCTCCTTTTCTCACAGCGATTATTACCTGCGTGATTATAGTTTTGTTGATTATTTATCTCTTTTCTTCAAAAGATAAAATGTCAGCTGTCATAAAAATTATGCTTTGTGTAGCAATAGTTCTATCCTTATGCCCGTTATTGCTGGGATTTAACTATTTTTCACTTATCGGCGGAATGATTACTTTATCTTTAGTTATTGAGCTTTTAATTACCCTTTTTATAAAAGTTAAGTAAATTTTAATCATAAAAAATGCCCTTATCGATTGATAAGGGCATTTTGGTTTTTATAGGTTTATTACTTTGTAAGACCCCAGATGTCACGAGCGTAGTCGTCAACAGCTCTGTCTGCGCTGAAGATACCTGCGCCTGCGATGTTTTCGAGTGACATTGACTGCCACTTCATTGTATCCTGGTAGCAAGCTGACGCGTAAATCTGAGCATTCTGATATGCTTCAAAGTCAGCAAGAACCATGTATGGGTCAAGATTCTTGAGTGAGTTTGCAACCTCAGCGAATGTATTGCCGTAGATGCCGGCTGTCATTCTGTCGATTGCACCCTTGATTGTAGGGTTAGAATTGTAAAGATCCATTGGGCGGTAGCCTGCAGCCTTACGAGCTATTACTTCTTCAGGTGACATACCGAATGTAATGATATTCTTGTCGCCTACTGCGCCGTGGATTTCAACGTTAGCACCATCCATAGTACCGAGTGTTACAGCACCGTTGAGCATAAGCTTCATATTACCTGTACCTGAAGCTTCTGTACCTGCAAGAGAGATCTGTTCTGAAATTTCAGCAGCAGGCATAAGCTTTTCAGATAATGTTACACAGTAGTCTTCAAGGAAGATAACTGCAAGCTTTTCGTTGATCTTAGGATTGCGCTTGAGTTCCTGAGAAATTGACCAGATAAGCTTGATAATCTGCTTAGCAAGGTAGTAACCAGGAGCAGCCTTAGCTGCAAAGATATATGTCTTTGGCTGGAAATCCATATCAGGATTTTCAAGGAGCATATTGTACTGAGCGATGATGTTAAGAGCATTGAGGTGCTGACGCTTGTATTCGTGAAGTCTCTTTACCTGAACGTCGAAGATACTGTCAGTATTGAGCTTTACACCGTATTCGCTCTTAACGTATTTTGCAAAGTTTTCCTTATTTGTCTTCTTGATTTCTGCAAGGTGCTTGAGAACTGTCTGGTCATCAGCATAAACAGAGAGCTTCTTGAGCATTGAGCCATCCTTGAGGAAATCGCCGCCGATGTATTCACGCAAAAGCTGTGTAAGACCAGGGTTTGACTGATAGAGCCATCTTCTGTATGCGATACCGTTTGTAACGTTCTTGAACTTTGTAGGTGAATCATTGTATTCATCATTGAATACTGACTGCTTGATAATTTCAGAGTGGAGCTTTGAAACACCGTTTACAGAATGTGATGCGCAAACGCAGAGGTTAGCCATCTTAACCTTGTTATTTTCAATGATTGACATTCTTGTAACTCTGCCGCTGTCGCCAAGTCTTTCAAAGAGGTCACGACAGTAACGCTCGTTGATTTCAACGATGATCTTGAAAATTCTAGGTAATACTTCTTCCATAAGGTTACAGTCCCACTTTTCGAGGGCTTCTGCCATAACTGTATGGTTTGTATATGCAAATGTATTTGTAACGATATGCCAAGCCTTGTTCCAGCTGTAACCGCAATCGTCGAGCAATACTCTCATAAGCTCAGGAATTGCAAGAGTTGGGTGAGTATCGTTGATATGGATAGCAATCTTTTCGTGGAGATTGTCAAGAGTACCATATACAGACATATGGCGGTTTACGATGTCACCTACTGATGCTGCACACATAAAGTACTGCTGACGGAGTCTTAATGACTTACCCTGAGCGTGGTTATCGTTAGGATATAAAACCTTTGAGATAGCCTGTGACATAATGTTCTGACCGAGTGCCTTGTGGTAATCGCCCTGATTGAACATTTCCATATTGAATGTTGGGTTTTCAGCCTTCCACAATCTGAGAAGTGAAACGCCATCTGAATCGTAGCCTGAAACGTAGAGGTCATAAGGAACAGCCATAACTGTTGAGTAATCCTCGTGAACTACGCAGTGGTACTGATTATCCCAGTATTCCTTGAGCTTGCCGTCAAAGTGAACCTCAACTGCTCTGTCAGAACGCTGAACGAGCCAGCTTTCGCCGCCTGGTAACCAGTTGTCAGGAAGCTCTGTCTGCCAGCCATCTTCAATCTTCTGCTTGAAGATACCGTATTCATAACAGATTGAGTAACCTGTACCGCAGTAGCCCTGAGTTGCAAGACCATCGAGGTAGCAAGCTGCAAGACGGCCAAGACCGCCGTTACCAAGACCTGCGTCAGGCTCCTGATCGTAAATTCTTTCGATATTGATGCCCATATCCTTCAAAGCGCCTGAAACATTCTTGATGATTTCAAGGTTGTAAAGGCTTGTCTTTAAAGAACGGCCCATCAAAAATTCCATTGAGAGATAGTAAATCTGCTTTTTACCCTCAGAGTTTGTCTTGTTTAAAAACTTTCTGCGCTTTTCAGAAAGCATTTCAACAACGATAGATGACAAAGCATCGTAGACCTGCTTGTCAGAAGCTTCTTCCGGAGTTACTGCAAATTTATCATGCAAAACTGCAACGATTTTGTCCTTAAACTCTGCTTTTGTTGGAGAAGCCTTGAGAGTTTTCTTTGCGTCCATAAATATCCTCCTATAATATCACTGATTTAACAGTGCCAGTTTACAACTTATCAAGTTATGATTATACCATATTCAAGCCTTTTATTCAACAGAAAATTGTTAAACAATTGTCAAAAATGGGCATAGTTATCCTAACTTAATCGTTTTACATAATCATTATACTGTAAAAGGTGTCTAAATGTCAATATTGTTTTTTGTGTATATCGTCAACTTCTCTGTTATATTACAAATATCGACAGATTTACTCTCTGATTTGTGCATTATTCCCCTCTTACAATAGAAAATATGATAATTTGAACATACAGATATATAAAAAAGACCACCTTTAAAGGTGGTCTTTACTTATTTGTTTGCACATTTATCGCATTTGCCGTAGAATGTGGTTTTTAGAGAGTTTACATCAAAGCCATGCTCTTTTGCAAGATGCTCTGAAATATCGCTTAGCATATCACATTCAAAGTGAATGAGCTTTCCGCAGCTTTCGCATTTGAAATGATGATGAGAATGACAATGAGTAAGGTTTTCGATATACTCATAATACGCAGAGGTTTCGCCATCGAGCATATACTTTTTTACCTTGCCCTCCAAAACGAGCTTATCCATATGACGATATAATGTAGCAACGCCGATTTTCATATCATTTGAGATAAAATACTTTGTAATATCAGAAATAGTGATATGCCCGCCGTTTGTTGACTTTAAGAACTCTACGAGCATTTCCTTTTGTTTTGTATTATACGCCATACAGATCCCCTCCTTTTTTAGATAAATGAAAGCTGGTCAGGATTTTTAACATCCTTTGCAAAGCTGCCTGCTACAGGGATAGTTTTTGTCTTGAACTTTGCATATTCCTCAAGCTTTTCATCAGGCACGATCGATGCACTCTCTACCATAGCGCCCTTTGCCTTCATAGTCATAACAGATACACCAATTGTATCCTTTGATGTTTTTGGAAGCAAGAGACCTGTATTGAAAATCATCATTCTGCCGTTTGTTGAGCGTAGCATTACGTTGCAATCCTCTGTTATATACAGAATTTCAACAAGCCCTGCCTTTGCGCTATACGCATTTATGAGCTTTTTACGGTTTGTTTTTGTTTCGTAAGAAGCAAGCGGTACCTTAGCAACCTTACCGTTATCGTAAACAAAGAGAAAATGCCCCGAATAATCGGTAGTTACTATCATCTTGCGCACTATTGCGTCAGACTCTTCAAATGAAAGCTCTGCAGGGATATATGAACCTAAGACACTAGCCTTTGTATCGGCAAACTGAGATGCCTTTGCTTTATAGACAGTAGCTTTATCTGTAAAGAATAAAAGCTCAGCTTTATTTGTTGTTTCAATCTCATCGGTCATTACATCGCCCTCTTTGAGCTTCTGCTCACCGGACATTCTGAGTGACTGAGGAGTAATCTTTTTGAAATATCCGCTCTTAGACATAAAGATTTTTACAGGATAATCAGGGATTTCTTCTTCATCGCTTACATCCTCAACATCGTCTGTAAATACCTTGAGAGTTTTTCTTGGCTGACCGTATTTTTTAGAAACCTCTTTGAGCTCATCGATGATGATAAGCTTCTGCTTTCTGTCGCTTGCGATAATCTCTTTGATTTCGGCGATAGATTTTTCGAGGTCATCAATTTCTTCAGTACGCTTTAAGATGTACTCACGGTTTAAATGACGGAGCTTTATTTCAGCTACATATTCAGCCTGAGTTTCATCAATACCAAAGCCTATCATAAGATTTGGAACAACGTCTGCTTCAGCATCGGTTTCACGAACGATCTTAATAGCCTTATCGATATCAAGAAGAATCTTTTCAAGGCCGCGCAGGATATGAAGCTTTTCGGTTTTCTTCTTCAAATCAAACTCGTATCTTCTCTTGATACAGCCTTTTCTGAATGAGATCCATTCCCTTAAAATATCATAAACGCCGAGTACCTTTGGGTAACCGTGAACGAGAATATTGAAGTTGCAGGAATAGTTATCCTGCAAAGGAGTCATCTTATAGAGCTTTTGCATTAGCTTATCAGGGTCAGTACCACGCTTTAGGTCAAACGCAATTTTAAGACCGTTTTTATCAGTTTCATCTCTTACATAGGAGATTTCTCTGATTTTACCAAGCTTTATAAGCGCAATAGTTTTTTCAATGATAGCCTCAACTGTTGTTGTAGGCGGGATTTCAACTACCTCTAAGCAGTTTGACTCTTTATCATACTGATACTTAGATCTGATCTTGATCGAGCCCTGACCTGTTCTGTATATCTTATCAAGCTCTGCCTCATCATAAACCATAAAGCCACCGCCAGGGAAATCAGGACCGTTTAATGTACCCAAAGCGTTATGGTCATCATCGCGGATTAACGCGATAGTAGTTTCACAGATTTCTGCAAGGTTAAAAGGACATACAGCACTCGCCATAGATACACCGATACCTACATTTGCATTTACCAGAATTGATGGGAAGGTTGCAGGGAATAATGTAGGCTCAAGCATTGTATTATCATAGTTTGGCGCAAAGTCTACTGTATCCTTATCAATATCTCTGAAAAGCTCGTTACAGATAGGATCAAGCTTTGCTTCGGTATAACGGGATGCAGCATACGCCATATCTCTTGAATACGCCTTACCGAAGTTACCCTTTGAGTCAACATACGGATGTAAAAGCGCCTCGTTACCCTTTGAAAGACGCACCATCGTTTCATAGATAGCCCCGTCACCGTGAGGGTTTAATTTCATTGTCTGACCGACAATGTTAGCAGACTTGGTTTTAGCACCTGTCAAAAGCCCCATTTTATACATTGTATATAAAAGCTTTCTGTGAGAAGGCTTGAAGCCGTCGATTTCAGGGAAAGCACGGGATACGATAACACTCATAGCATAAGGCATATAGTTTGTTTCGAGAGTTTCGGTAATAGGCTGCTCTAAGATACTACCAGCGCCCTGAATATATGCGTTAGCCATAGGATTTTCAACAGGCTTTGTTACTTTTGGTTTTCTTGCCATAATTATGAGCTTTCCTTTCTTCGCTAGCTGATGTCAGCAAGCTCGATATAATCGTGTCCCTTTTCGGAAACAAACTGCTTTCTGCCCTGAAGATTTTCACCAAGCAAAACATCAAACATCTCGGCTGTTGCCGCTACGTCATCAGGACATACCTTGATGAGCCTTCTTGTGTCAGGATGCATAGTTGTAAGCGACATCATATCAGGGTCGTTTTCACCAAGACCCTTTGAACGCTGGATAGTAAACTTCTGCTCACCTATCATTTCAAGGATTTCAACCTTTTCCTTTTCGTTATACGCAAAGTAGGTTTTATCCTTTGTAGTGATTTCAAAAAGCGGTGATTCAGCTATATATACATAGCCCTGTTCAATTAAAGTAGGGGTTAACCTGTAGAGCATTGTTAAAATAAGAGTTCTGATCTGGAAGCCGTCGACATCGGCATCGGTACAGATTACAATCTTATTCCAACGAAGGTTTTCGATATTGAAGGTTGAGAGGTTTTTATTCTGCTTTGCCTTTACCTCAACGCCACAGCCTAAAACTCTTATAAGGTCGGTAATGATCTCACTCTTGAAAATCTTATCGTAGCCTGCCTTCAAGCAGTTTAAAATCTTACCTCTTACAGGCATGATAGCCTGAAATTCAGCATCACGCGCGAGCTTTACAGAACCAAGAGCAGAGTCACCCTCTACGATGTAGAGCTCTCTTCTTGAAACATCCTTTGCTCTGCAGTCAACAAATTTTTGAACCATATTTGAAAGGTCGATATTGCCGGCAAGCTTTTTTGTGATGTTGAGCCTTGTTTTTTCAGCAGACTCACGGGCACGCTTGTTTACCATAACCTGCTCGGCAATCTTGAGCGCTTCATCAGGGTTTTCGATAAAGTAAACCTCGATCTGATGCTTTAAAAACTCGGTCATTGCCTCATAGATAAACTTATTGGTAATAGCCTTTTTGGTCTGGTTTTCGTAAGAGGTTTCTGTTGAGAATGAGCTAGATACCAAAACTAAGCATTCTTCAACGTCAGCATAGGTAATCTTACTTTCATTCTTATTATACTTGTTTGTATTCTTAAGGTACGCGTCAATCTGAGATACAAACGCCTGCTTTACAGCTCGCTCAGGGCTACCACCATGTTCGAGAAAGCTTGAGTTATGATAGTATTCTACAAACTTTACCTTGTTTGAGAAGGTAAATGACACCATCAGCTTTACCTTGTATTCATTCTTATCCTCTCTGTCTCTACCCTTTCGCTCTGCAGACCATGTCTGGATAGAGGTCTGATTATTGTCCGAAACAATTTCCTTTACATAATCGGAAATGCCGTTTTCATAAATAAAGTTCTGCTCTGAAAAGCTGCCGTTTTCATCCTGAAGGCGTAAAACAAAAAGGATGTTAGGGTTTACAACAGCCTGTCTTTTCAAAACATCAATAAAATATTCATCTTCAATGGCGATATCGGTAAATACTTCAAGGTCCGGTCTCCAATGGGTTTTTGTACCTGTTTTGTTCTTCTTACCCTCAGAGACAGTAAGACCGCCTATGTTTTTACCCTTTTCAAAATGGAGATTGTATTTTTTGCCGTCACGGAAAACCTCAACATCCATATACTCCGACGCATACTGGGTAGCACAAGCACCGAGACCGTTCAAGCCAAGAGAATACTCATAGTTTTCGCCCTCGTTGTTCTTATACTTACCGCCGGCATGAAGCTCACAGTATACAAGCTCCCAGTTGTAACGGTTTTCTGCCTTGTTAAAGTCAACAGGGCAGCCACGGCCGAAGTCTTCAACCTCGATACTGTTATCTTTATATTTGGTAACTATAATTTTATTACCGTTACCGTCTCTTGCCTCGTCGATAGAGTTAGAGAGAATTTCAAACATTGCATGCTTACAGCCCTCAAGACCATCTGAGCCAAAAATTACCGCCGGGCGCTTTCTTACACGCTCTTCGCCCTTTAAGGATACTATGGCCTCGTTATCATAGCTGTTTTTCTTTTCTTTCGCCATTTTCTGATTTCCCTTTCGGATTAGTTATTTGTTACTTCTTCTGTGATTTCAGATTCCACTTCTTCTGCTACTTCTTCAAGCTTTTCTTCAACAGCTTCTACAACTTCTTCTACCTTTTCTTCAGGAGTAACACTTTCCATAGAAGCCTTGATTTCTTCTTCAGATGGGGTAATGAGAGCTACAGGCTCTTCAATGATTTCGTTTTTCTCCTTCTTATCTTCCTTTGCAGGCTCAGGAGTATTGTCATTTTCCTTATATATCTTTACAAAAGGCTTGCCCTTATATTCATCAAACGCTGCAGGAGATGAAGCTACAACGATTTTACCGAAGGTTGCCTGAGAATTTAAGATAAAGTTTGTATTGCTGTCATCCTCTGCGGCAAGGCGGACTGCTGTTTTACCGAATGCACAGTCTGAAACTACCTTTGGAACAGCGCCTGCAGGCAGGCGAAGCTTTACCTTACCAAACAGAGCCTTTGCATTGATCACAGTATCAGGCTCAAGCTGAGTTTCGTCAAGAGATACGCAAAGAGTACCAAATCTGGCTGTAAACTTACCGCTCTTTAAAACCTTAGCTGTACTCTTAACGTGGCGAGGGTGACCAAAGGTTGATTTTTTAGCGTTTTTCTTTTTAAACTTTGAAGGCTTTGCAAGGAAAGGATCAAGCTCTTTATCACTGCGGGCTGCAGAGCCTAGACAAGTAAGTGCTAAAGCCATTAAAGCCATAACTATAACAAGATGAATTTTACCGTCATCAGTATTTGCAAAGCCGTTTTCATAGAGTATGTAGCCGATACCCGCAAAATACAAAACTGAGTTTACTACATTTGTACCAAAAAGGAAAATCCAGATTACTGCTAAGATGATAGGCACAGCACCCATAAGAGCTGTAAATTTAAAACTGTAATCCCACCAGCCGAATAGATATGCCGAAACTACAATAGCGGCAAGTAAAAACAATGCACCGATTGATGAACGTAAATATCTGCTTTTCACAATATCATTCCCTTTCATTTTACATTAAATTGTATACGCCAAACAGCAATAAACACCATATATAGAATATTATAACATAAATGAAAACAAAAATCAAATACTGTTTTCATAATTTTATAAAAAAATCGCACCTTTTTGAAGGTGCGATTTAATAATTTACATTTTACCTGATACTGAAAGACGGTTCAGAGCACGCTTTAGCTTCTGAGAAGCTATATCCATTTCCTTGGAGCTTTGAGCAGCCTTCAGGCGCTCTCTCGCTCTTTGCTCTGCTTTTTTTGCACGCTCTGAGTCAATCTCATCTGCCCATTCAACAGCGTTACCGAGTACTGTAACTATGCCGTCACATACAGATACTACGCCGTTTGAAACAGCGGCATCACGGCTGTTGCCGTCTTCATATTTGATTTTCATAGGCCCTGCAGGTAAAAGGGCTGTATAGTTTATATGACCTGCCATTATACCGACGTTGCCCTCGGTAGTTCTGACGGTAAGCTGTACGCATTCGCCGTCAAAGAAGGTCTTTTCAGGAGTTATAATTTTAAGATTAAACTTGTTCATCATAAACTTCCCTTCAGATTACTTGTTAGCCTTTGCCTTCTCAACAGCTTCGTCAATTGTACCTACGAACAAGAATGCTGATTCAGGAAGGTCATCGTGCTTACCTTCAATAATTTCCTTGAAGCCACGGATAGTTTCCTTGATAGGAACATACTTACCCTCCATACCTGTAAACTGTTCTGCTACAGAGAATGGCTGTGATAAGAAACGCTGAATCTTTCTAGCTCTTGATACTGTGAGCTTATCTTCTTCAGAAAGCTCATCCATACCCATAATAGCGATGATATCCTGAAGCTCGTTATATCTCTGAAGGATAGACTGAACATCTCTTGCTACCTGATAATGCTCCTTGCCTACGATTTCAGGAGTTAAGATTCTTGAGTTTGATTCAAGAGGGTCAACCGCAGGGAAGATACCAAGAGAAGCTATATTTCTTGACAATACGGTTGTAGCATCAAGGTGAGCAAAGGTTGTAGCAGGAGCAGGGTCAGTAAGGTCATCGGCAGGAACGTAAACAGCCTGAACCGATGTGATAGAGCCCTTCTTTGTAGATGTGATTCTTTCCTGCAATGCACCCATTTCGGTTGCAAGAGTTGGCTGATAACCAACCGCTGATGGCATACGGCCTAACAGCGCTGAAACCTCTGAGCCTGCCTGAGTAAATCTGAAGATGTTGTCAATAAAGAGCAAAACATCCTGATTTTCTTCATCTCTGAAATATTCAGCCATTGTAAGACCTGAAAGACCTACTCTCATTCTCGCTCCGGGTGGCTCGTTCATCTGACCGTAAACAAGAACAGTTTTATCGATAACGCCTGATTCCATCATTTCGTTATAAAGGTCGTTACCCTCTCTTGTTCTTTCACCAACACCTGTAAATACGGAGATACCGCCATGCTGCTTTGCAACGTTGTTGATAAGCTCCATAATAAGAACCGTCTTACCAACACCGGCACCGCCGAAAAGACCGATTTTACCACCCTTTAAGTAAGGAGCGATAAGGTCAACTACCTTGATACCGGTTTCCAAAACTTCATTTGTTGCCATCTGTTCTTCATAAGCAGGTGGCTGACGGTGAATTTCCCATCTCTTTTCACATTCAGGGGCAGGCTTGTTATCAACAGGCTCGCCAAGGAGGTTGAATACTCTTGAAAGAGTTTCCTTACCTACAGGAACTGTGATGGATTTACCTGTATCTACAGCTTCAACACCACGCATCAAGCCGTCGGTTGAACCCATAGCGATACAGCGCACAACATCATCACCGATATGCTGTGCTACTTCAACAACGAGCTTTTCGCCGTTGTTTTCAATTTCAATAGCGTTTAAAAGGTTTGGCAGATTTTCTTTTGTAAACTTGATGTCAACTACAGCGCCGACAATCTGCACAACCTTACCGATATTTTTCATTGGCTTATACTTCCTCTCAATTTATTTGTGGAACATAGAGCCTGATACAATTTCTGTAAGCTCCTGAGTGATCATTGCCTGTCTTGCACGGTTATATAAAAGTGAAAGATTATCAATCATTTCACTAGCGTTATCTGACGCTGACTCCATAGCAGAACGTCTTGCAGCCTGCTCAGCAGCGTAAGAATCAATAATCGCACCATACAGAATACCCGATATATACTGCGGAATCAGACCGTCAAACACAGCCTGCGCAGATGGCTCATAGGTAGTAAGCTCATGCACAAGACCTGTCTGCTTTGTAGCGTGGAACGCTTCAAGAGGCAGTAAAGTCATAGTTTCTGCATTCTGAACAAGGGCAGATACGAGCGTTGT
>CALBJC010000098.1 GCA_937892655.1 uncultured Clostridia bacterium
TTCAGTCTAACACAGCCCCTGACCTTTTCCCTGCTGACGATATGGATACTCACCCAAAGGGCGCTATCAAGGGTATGTTCCAGCCGATTGACAAGTATGTAGATCTTTCAATGGATATCTGGGCTCCTACAAGAGAAGCTTGCGATAAGTTTATGTATAACGGCGAGCATTATGTTGCGGTTATTGATATAAACCCAACATGTGTTTGCGTTTATAACAGAAATACAATTGAAGAACACGGTTACACAGACCCTGCAGAGCTTTATGCTAACGGCACATGGGACTGGAATACATTTGAAGAAATGTGTATCGACTTTACAGACCCTGATAACGATATGTACGCTCTCGATGGCTGGGCAGTTGAAAAGGGTATCATGTTGACAGCAGGCAAGCCATTGCTTGACATCGTTGACGGTGAAGTTGTTTCAAACGTTATGGACCCTACAATCGAAAAGGTTCAGACATATATGTATGAGCTTCAGAAGAACGGTGTTTTGTACCCGAGACATCTTATCAATGACTGGTCGATCAGAGGCGGTTCAGACGGTACAGGTATCGGTTCAGGCTTACAGCTCTTCTGCCCTGTAGGTGTTTGGGCTATCCAGAACTCACTCGAGCAGACAGAACAGTTTGGTAACATCGCTGAGGGCGAAGTTATGTTCGTTCCAATGCCCAAGGACCCTGACCTTGATTACTACCCAATCTGGTCACTCGTTGGCGGTTACAACATCATCACAGGTGCGCAGAACCCTGAAGGTGCTGCAGCTTTCATCAACTGCTGCAGATTCTCAGCTGATTCAGAAGAAACCAATGCTCTTGGCTTAAAGCAGCTTACAGAAGAATACGGCTGGACACAGGAAATGGTTGATATGAAGGATGAGATCACAAGGCTTGCCAGAGAAAACCCTGTATTCGACTTCTCAGCATCTGTTACAGATGACCTTGCCTCACGTCTTGATACACTCTCAAGAGGTACAATGATTCCTGGTGAACAGACATGGTCTGAACTCAGAGGCGAACAGACAGACGCTATCAACTACCTCGTAAGCGAAGTAAACGCTGGTAACGTTTAATCGATTTGTATATCCTATTAAGACAAAACCTCTGCTTTGATGCAGGGGTTTTGTTTTTGCTTAAATGCAAGCAGAGGCTATTTGATTTACCTTATTAAGTATATAAGAAGTATAAGCTGGCGTTAATAAAGCTGCTTAACTGCAGGCGGTTCAGAGCATACATTTTACTTGAAAACATTTTGTTAATATGTTTAAAAACCCTTCTGTGTCTGAAAAGGTAACGTTTACAGAAGCTTACCAAAACATAGAAATTTAATATATTGTTTCAAGTACATAAATTATGAACAGAATCCTCTTACATATTGTTGATTGACACATTTTTTGAAAATTCTTATAATGTGCTTAGCCTAAAAATTAAGAAAGTTTACTTAAATGTGGTAGACTCTATAAGGTAACATTAAGGAGGATATAAATATGAATCTTGCAAAAAGAATTCTCGCTGGCACACTTGCAATGGCAACAGTTTTGAGTTGCGCAGCCTGCGGCAATGACGGCGATGAAAAGACAACAACTACTCACGCTACTCTTAATTCAGAAGACCAGGCAGTTATTGATGATGTAGTTGAAAACATCGGTGAAGCTTTACCTGACGTTGAGCTTGCAAACAAAACTGTAAAGTGGCTTGCTCACTATGACATCAACCCTTCAGAAGCGGGTGAGGTAATGCCACCAAACCTTGCTTTATTTGAATCAAAGTATGGCGGTAAGGTTGAATGGATTCAGACAAACTGGGAATCAAGATACACAGATCTTGCAAACTACGTTCAGTCTAACACAGCCCCTGACCTTTTCCCTGCTGACGATATGGATA
>CALBJC010000099.1 GCA_937892655.1 uncultured Clostridia bacterium
CATATATCGCATTTTGGCTTTTGCGCAGAGCAGGTATCTCTGCCAAACATAACTATTCTGTGGCAGAAATCGCTTGATTTTTCAGGCGGCAGAACCTGCCACAAGCGCTTTTCTACCTCAAGCGGATTTTTACCCTTTGAGAGCCCCAAGCGCTCGCAGATACGCATACAATGGGTATCTGTAACGACAGCCGGCTTGCCCCATATATCGCCCATAATGAGATTTGCGGTTTTTCTGCCTATACCCGGCAGGGATGTTAAATCATCCATATTGTCGGGGAGATTGCCAAAAAAGCGCTCTATCAGCTCATTTGCGCAGTCCTTTATCGACTTTGCCTTTGTTTTGAAAAGACCGCACGGGCGAATAATCTCTTCAATCTCCAGAACATCAGCGTTTGCTATACTCTCAAGCGATGTAAAACGCTCAAACAAAATCGGCGTTACTTCATTTACACGCTTATCTGTACACTGCGCTGAAAGCCTTGTTGCAAACAAAAGCTCATAAGGCTTTTTTTCGTTATAGATAAGGGCGCATCTTGCCTCGGGATATATGCGCTCGAGTTCTGAAATTACGTCTTGCGCACGCTGTTTTGCGTTCTTTATTGATAACATTTAATGTCACTTCCTTAGTAGCCGAGTTTTTGAGAAATAAACTCCTGAGCTTTTAATGTAGGCAGATTTTTTACAGTATGCTTTTTACCGCTTTCAGAGGTTGTATAGATATGCAGATTGCAGTTTTTGCCAAGGCGCTGAAAAGGAGTTCTGGTAATTTTGATTTTACAGATCTTATCTTTTTCAACTGTGACTGTATGAAACTCATATAAATTGCAGTATTTAAAGCAAACATAATCACCGTTCACGCCAATACCCGTTGAGAAAAACGCAAACAGCTTTACGATCATAAGCCACAAAAGCGGCACTACAAACAAAAGACCTACGTTTACAATCATATCCTGCCATGCAGGGAAAATTCTGATAATGATAAAAATCGCTATTGGCATAATTACATTGAGGATAATCGGCACCCACAGAAAACGCATTATATTTCTTGTTCGTGGTACCAGATTTATCATAGATGACGGGGTTTTTGGCAGGAGAAGATGCAGAGAATCTACAACCTCGTTTCTGGTCGTAATTGGCAGTAAAACTGCAATTTCACGCTTTCTTTCACCATAGCCTGCACAATGGATATGAACCGATGATACAAAAAACCATTTCATAAAAAGGTTTTGCCTTACATCGATATAATTTATCTTATCGATATCGAGAATATGCACTCTTTTTGTTACAAAACCGCTCTTTATCGTCAGCTGATTCTTCTGACGGGATACAGAAAATGACCAATGGCGCATAAGGTTTGCAATAAATGAAATAAGCCATCCGCCGACGATGACAAGACCTATTGCGACCATTGCAGGCGGTACACGCAAAGCAAGCTTGTGAGTAATTTCGTTAAAGCCTGAATATAGTCTTCTGTCAAACTCACGCCCTAAGATTTTTGACGCCTGATACATGACAGTTGCAAACAGAATTACTCCCGTTAAGGTTGATGAGAAAAGCAAAGAGAAAACAGCAAGATGCGCTTTTCTTGGCTTGAAGGTATATACCATACAGTTTTTAGCACGCTGATGGATAATCTCGATCAATCTGTCTGCGTCTGTTTTTTTAATCAACAGCTTTATATCTGTTCCTGGATTCAGCCCTGAGTTTGTATCAATATAGATATGCCCTGCGTGAACCATTCTGAGAAATGCACTCTGCGACATTGATACGGCGCAGATGTTTTTGTATTGTATTTCATCACGCACAGAAAGAAGTATGCCCGATTTTTTTATAATGCCATGCTCTGTGATTTCAAAGACGGTGAAAAACCATCTTGCATACGCAAACAAGAAGATTGCGCCTAAAACCAGAACGTCAAGCCACGCACCCCGAAGCCACGTTGCTACATCAAATTTTACTGCTACGAGCGAACGTGCAAGCGGGATAAGCAAAAGCCAGAAGTTTCTGGTTGTATAATATAGAATTTTGATAGGATGCTGACGGCACATAATCATTCTCCTAAAAATTTCGTTTCGTTACTGCTGATATAACGTCTGACGCTGTCTTCAATCTCGCTGCTGTCTTCATCTGACAGAAAGCCGAGCACCATTTTACCGCCTAAAGCACTGACGATAATGAAATTGAGTGCTGTAAGCTTTGAAAAAGGCAGCTTTACCCTTGAAACGTACTGAACGCTTTTTATTTTCATCATCTGAGAAGTAAGCATAAAAGCGCCGCTATTACGCTTTATTGAGCTCTCACCGACATAAAAGGCTGTATGCTTGAAATAAAGCGGCAGGTATACAAATACAGCTACAACAAATGCTAAAGCGAATATTGCAAAAACTATCATCATAAGCATTTGTAATGAAAATCTTTTTGCTACGTAATAAGCAGCAACGCCTATTGCAGCAAACAATATAATAAACAGTATCGCAAAAAAGAACATTGCTTTTTTTGCAGGTGTATATTTTTTCATACTGAGTTTACTCCTTTGAGGTGACAAAATGTCTGAGATTTTTTATTCTCTCAACACAAAACTAAGTGAGATATTCTTCGGGATCCCGACCGTGATGTTACTATTTATGGTCTCATTATTTATATCGGTAAAAACAGGGTTTGTTCAACGCTTTTTACCGTATGCATTTTCGCTTTTATTTTCAAAAAAAGAGGATAAACGTCTTCCTCTTGGCGCTGTATGCACCGCCCTTTGCGCTACAATCGGTACGGGAAGTATAACGGGTACTGCGGTAGCTATTGCAATAGGCGGCAAGGGCGCTGTTTTCTGGATATGGGTATGCTCATTTTTCACTATGGCTATATCCTTTGCAGAAGGGGTGTTGAGCGTTTTGTATCAACAGAAAAACGGTTGCAAAAACTATGGCGGCGCAGTATATTATATGGAGCATGGCTGCCACTCAAAAAGCTATGCAAAAGTATTTTCATTTTTTTGCATAATATCTGCATTCTGTATGGGCAATATGGCTCAGTCAAAAGCGGTAGCCACAGCATTTGAGCCGCTTGGAGTATCATCGCTCACAATCGGCATAATACTGCTTGTTATAACAGCTTTTGTCATTTATCTATACGGCAGGCGGATCACTGATTTTTGTCAGAGGCTGCTGCCGTTTGTTAGCGTTATCTTTGTTTTATGCTGTTTAATAATTATATTCATATTTTCATATAAATTACCCTCTGCGATAAGAGATATTTTTCTTGAGGCATTCGGGATAAAGGGGGTGAGCGGCGGGGTATCGTTTGTTGCGGTAAAGGCTGCTTTATCAAACGGCTTTAAGCGGGGAATATTTTCAAGCGAGGCAGGGCTTGGCACTACCTGCTGTATTCACGCGCAATGCAACCTCTCGCCCTTCAACGCAGGGCTTATGGCTATGCTCGAGAATTTTATCGACTCGTTTTTTGTAACTACAATCTGTGCGCTGACCATACTAGTCAGCGGAAAATACGATATTACTGCAGCTTTTTTTGCAGGGCTTGGTAAGGCAGGAAGCCTGTTAAGCGCTGTTTGTATCTCACTTTTTGCTTTTGCAACTATTATCGGTTGGTTTTATATCGCAAAAAGTAATGTTGAGTATTTAAACATAAAATTTCTGAAAAAAGGGTTTAATTTAGTATACCCGATTTTTTGTGTTTTCGGGGCTGTTTTATCTTTAGAATCTGTTTTTACGCTGAGCGATACAGTAAATGGAATTCTGGCAATTTTAAATATATGCGCAATTATTTTTCTCTCAAAAAGCATTTTTTCAGAATTCAAAAAATTTCATATCGCAAAGCCTTTTGCAGATGACATAAAAAAGAATACCGACAAAAACGCCTGAAACACAGCCGCATACGCAGAGCACAGGAAAATACCACAATGAGTATGCGCTCGCTGTTAATATACTTGCCATTGAAAGCTGACCTAAGTTATGGAAAATTCCGCATAATGATGAAATCAAGACACAGCTGCGTTTTGTTTTTCTTATTAAAATTACAGCGATTATAAAGGATACGATACCGCCTGAAGCTGACATCAAAAACGCTGTAACGCCTCTTGTCAAAAACACAAATGCAGACTTTGAAAGCACTATAAAAAACGCAGATTTTACCCCCATTAGCTCAAGCGCTAAAAGTACCAGGAGATTTGAAATACCAAGCTTTACGCCCATTGGCAAAGGCGGTAAAAGCATATTTTCAACAAACGCCAAAACGCAGGCTAAAGCGCAGAAAATCGCCGTCTGGGTTATAAGCTTTATCTTCTTATCAGCCAACTACAACATCCCCCTTTACGTTATCGTCTGAGATTATTGTAACTGTTATCTTATTTGGTACACATACAATTGAGCGGTATCTGCTAGATATCTTGCCCGTATGCTGACAGATTTTATCCTCACAATCTGTTTTTATAACGCTTATCTGATGGTCTTTTACCTCAAAGGTCATATTTTCATAGGAAAATACTGTATCGTCGCTAAGATACCCCGAGATAACCTCCTGACCGTTGTATGAAACTACATACTTGTCGCTCTGGTTTTTTGAAAAATGGGTACAGAAAATCAATGCCGTCATCATTACGAAAACGGCAGCGATCACTATAATATCCGATTTTTGAAACATTACTCTTTCATATTTTTTCATAAAATCAGTCCATTTTATAGGTTTTATCAACAATTTTTATCGACTTTTCAATATCGGGTGACGCGTAAACTTTATTGTTTTCATCAATGGCGATTACATAGTAATCTGATGAAACAATATGATACAAAAGGTTTTCTGTACCGCCAAGATATATTTCAGTTGCGGCTATATCGCTGACAAAGCCGTTGTCGGCAATAACAGTAACGCTCTTTAAATTGCTCTGAGTAGGCTTTCCACTTGACATATCGAGGATATGGTCATAGCTTATGCCGTTTACCTCAACACTTCTTTCATAACCGCCTGAGGTTGAAACAAAGCTTCTGTCTGTTTCAAAGGTAAGGGCAATACCCTCACCGTCAGGGGACTTTACGGCAACTGAAAAAGGCTTTGAGTCAGGCTTTGAGCCATATAAAAGGGTAGATGACCCGAGCGTTACAACTCCATATTCACACGCGGCTTTTTCAAGCTCTTCTTTGCAGATGTCAAGCGCGAAGCCCTTGGCGCATGAGCCTAAATCCACCATAGTGCCATTTTCAAGTTCTACCTTTAAGTTTTCAAAATCGAGCTTTATGTTGTCATAGCTTGCTGTTTTTAAAGCGTCAGCGATTTCTTCATCTGACGGAATTTTACCGTCGGACAAGCTCACTTTCCAGAGACTTGTTACCCTGCCGCCCGCTACATTTACAGACGGGTAGCTATCCTCAACAGCGCAGGCTGTAAGCATAAGCATAAATGCTCTTTGCGAAAACTGCGCCTCGCCGGACTGATTGAGCTTATATATACCCTCGCCCTCAAACATCGAAAGCTCCTTTGACAAGCCGGAAAGTACATCCTCACAGACGGTTGCATACTCACTGTCAAGAGAAACAGTTGCAATAGTATCCATTACAAAAAGCTGTTTTTGCGGGAGAGATGCAATGAAATCTGTCTTTTCACTTTCATTTGCACAGCCTGAGAAAAGTGACGTCACAAAAACAAAAAGGGAAAGACATATAATCGATGAAAATTTACTCGACATACTATCTCCCCTTTAATAATTTTATCTTGAAAAATAATCCATATTGTGATACAATTAAATATGTATTTTGATATTTAATTACTTATCTGCGTTACTGAGTATTGTAACCTTGGCTTCGGTATTCTTTATAAGGTTTACAAGTGACAGATAATATGGCTGATACTGCTCTGAAAGTGACTGGTTTGAAATCTCAACACAGTCGCTGTTATCAATATCGTTTATCTCTCTGTCGATCTTTCCTTCGCTTATCTGCATTACTGCTGAAGCGCAGGCTGACCATGTATTATCATTAACCTTGAAGAAGTTTTCATCGTTACGGTCGTTTGCCTTATAAACCTTTCTAAACATCTTGTAGACCGCTGTCATAAGATACGAGCCTACCTGATTTATAAGCACCTGTGAACGACACTTTGAAAGAATGCCGAACAACACCTCTAAAGAATTGATAACAAGCTTTTTGTAAAAGCTTACCATCATAGAGCCTGCGGCGATCTTACCTTCCTTTGAGGCAGGATCGTATTCAGGCAGTTCATCAACTGTAATAGTGACGCCCTGCTGCTGAGCAGTTCTGCCTAAAAGATAATCGCAGGATACGTTATAATAATCTGCAGCCTTTACAAGAAAGCTCAGACCGCATTCTCTCTTACCCTTTTCGTAATGAGATAAAAGACCCTGAGAAACGCCTAAATCAATAGCCGCTTTTTTCTGGCTGATGTTTCTTTCTTTTCTCAGCAAGGTCAGTATGCGAGGAAACTCGGTATTCATATTTTTTACCCCTTTTATTATGCACTTTATTTATCTGAATTTACACTTTAAATAATTGACGTATTGTATATTATAATTCAAATCTTACAAATTGTAAAGCGATTTTGAGAAAAATAATTTATAAATTAAAGCTTTGGTTTTTGGTTATAATCTATAAACCTATCCGCTTTTTGATGACTTTTCATCAAAAACATCATCACAAAGGAGATTTATTATGAAAGGCTACACCATCTATCTTATCCGCCATGGTATAACAGATGCAAATTTAGAGGGCAAGTATATCGGTCTTACCGACAGCTACTTGTCACCTGTTGGTATCGAGGAGATTTTTGACAAGAAGGAGAAGTTTTACTATCCGCCTGTTCAGAAAATCTACTGCTCGCCTCTCAAGCGCTGTATTCAGACAGCGGCACTCTTTTATCCTGACAGCTACACAAGGCTTGTGCCTGAAATGAGAGAGATGAATTTCGGCGATTTTGAAAACAAAAAAGCAGTTGACCTTATGGAAAGAGAAGACTACAAGGAATTTATCAAGGGCGGTCTTGACAATCCGCCTCCGGGGGGCGAAAGTATTAGAGATATGATACAGCGCTCTTATGAGGGTATTGACTTTATCATTTCAGATATGATGAAGGAGGGCTTTACAACAGCCGCAGTTTTCACTCACGGCGGTATCATTATGAACCTTCTCTCATGCTTTGGTTTACCTAAGGGCAGACCGATGGATTTTCCTTGCGACTTTGCGGAAGGGTATGAAATTCACGTTACTGCGCAGATGTGGCAGAGAGATAACGCCTTTGAGATCAAAGGCCTTTTCCCATTCTTAAAAGACGAAGATACCGAGGAGACTGATGACTAGTGTTTTTTTCAAACCTTGACAAACAAGCTTTAAAAAGGCTACGTGAAAACTGGGGCAGCTGTTATCTGATAACGCTTGCTCTTTGCGCTGTATTCTTTTTGGCAGGTATTATGTCATATATTATAGACCATATTGCGATGCATCTGGGGTTTTATGAATTGTCAAGATTCAAAGCTATATTTGCAACACCGCTTGCGGCTGTATATATCGTTTCAAAGATATATATTATCTACATTCTTGTTATGCCATCGATAAGTCATCTGCTAAGATACTTATGGTGCGCTTCTCAGGGCAAAGAGCAGGAGGATATGGCTAAATTCAAAAAGTACAAAAAACGATTTGGATTTATCGCCTTTAAATTTTCTGTAGCAGCGGGCGGCTATATGCTCATACCGCTTTTACCCTGCACGATGCTGGCTTTTGTTGCAGGACATATAGGGCAGAGCTTTATAAATGATTTTTCGGTTTTGAAGATTTTTCTTTTTACAATAGCCTTTCTCTCATTTATGATTCTTTTAGTAGTTTCAGGAGTATTCTTTTTAAACATTATTATGATACTCGCGCTTTGTATCATAAATCCTGAAATATCAGTTAGAGAAAGCTTTGCAGCAGCAAAGCAGATGGCAAAGCTCAGACGTACGGAGATTATAGTTTTCAATATCAAATTTATTCTTGTCTACGCTCTGACGTGTTTTTTTGCACCACTGCCGATATTTTTGATGACATACCTTGTTTTTATGGTAATAAATATGCAGGATACTGTGGGTGAGTACTATGCAAAGCAGGGTAAAATAACTGCTGACAAGGATTTTTACACACATTGCGATGACAATTTCTTTGATGCGGTTGACGCACATTTAAAAGAAACAAAGTTAAAATAAAGGAGCACAAAAATGGATAACGCAACACAGAAAATCTGCTCGATAATCGCAGCAGAATTATCACTTAAAGAAACTCAGGTTACAGCCGCTGTAAACTTACTCGACGAGGGTATGACCATTCCTTTTATCTCACGATACAGAAAGGAAATGACAGGCTCTCTTGATGACACACAGCTGAGAAATCTCTCTGACAGATTAAACTATCTGAGAAATCTCGACAAGAGAAAGGCTGAGGTTATCTCATCAATTGAAGAGCAGGGCAAGATGACAGATGAGCTTATGCAAAAAATTACTGACGCAAAGCTTTTAGCTGAGGTTGAGGACCTTTACAGACCTTACAAGCAAAAGAGAAAGACAAGAGCCTCTGTTGCAAAGGAAAAGGGACTCGAGCCGCTTTCACAGATTTTACTGCTCGATACAGTTTCAGACCCTGTTGCAGAAGCAGAAAAATATGTTGATGAAGAAAAGGGCGTTGCAAATGCTGAGGAGGCATTGCAGGGCGCTATGGATATTATCGCTGAAATTCTCTCTGATGACGCTGAACTCAGAAAAAAACTCAGAGAAGAATTTTTAAAGAACTCGGTTATCTCATCAAAGCCTGCTAAAGAAGACGCTGATGAGGTTTATAAAAACTACTTTGAATTTTCTCAGGCAAGCGCTAAGATCGCCCCTCACAGAACTCTCGCTCTTGACAGAGGCGAAAGAGAGGGTGCGCTCAAGGTTGAGGTAGCCTTACCTGAAGGCGTTGGCGAAAAGATGTGTATTGACGCTATGTCGCCTAAGAACACAGAATGCGGCAAATATGTGACTGCCGCCTGCGAGGACGCATGGAAGAGACTTATCTACCCATCCTGCGAAAGAGAAATAAGAGCTACTCTTACAGAAAAGGCTTGTGAAAGCTCAATCAAGGTTTTCTCATCAAATTTAAGACAGCTTTTAATGCAGCCACCTGTTAAGAACAGCGTTACAATGGGCGTTGACCCTGCTTACAGAACAGGCTGTAAGATCGCAGTAATTGACGATACGGGTAAGGTTTTGGATACAACTGTTGTTTACCCTACACCTCCGCAGAATAAGATAGAGGCTTCAAAGCAGGTTTTGGCAAAGATGATAGCAAAGTATGGCGTTACTACAATTTCAATCGGTAACGGTACAGCTTCAAGAGAAACCGAAAGCTTTATTGCAGAGCTTATCAGAGAAATTCCGCAGAAGGTTTCATATATGGTTGTTTCTGAAGCAGGCGCTTCTGTATACTCAGCTTCAAAGCTTGCAGCAGAAGAATTTCCTGATTTTGATGTTACTCAGCGTTCAGCAGTTTCAATCGCAAGAAGACTTCAGGACCCGCTTGCTGAGCTTGTTAAAATCGAGCCTAAGGCAGTAGGCGTTGGTCAGTATCAGCACGATATGCCAAAGGCAAGACTTGATGAAGCTCTGGGCGGTGTTGTAGAAGACTGTGTAAACTCTGTAGGCGTTGATGTAAACTCTGCATCAAGTCAGCTTTTATCATACATTGCAGGTATCAACTCTGCAGTTGCTAAAAATATCGTTAAGTACCGTGAAGAAAACGGCGGCTTTACTGACAGAAAACAGCTTCTGAAGGTTCCAAAGCTCGGTGCTAAGGCTTATGAACAGTGCGCAGGCTTTCTGAGAGTTAAAAATGCAAAGAACCCTCTTGATAACACAGCTGTTCACCCTGAAAGCTACGACGCTGCAAAGGAGATTATCGAAAAATGCGGCTTTACTCTTGCTGACATTGCCGCTAAGAAGGCTGACAGCATTTACTCATCAGCTGTAAAGATCGGTCTTATAAACCTTTCAGAGCAGACAGGTGCGGGCGTTGCAACTATCAAGGATATCCTAAATGAGCTTTCAAAGCCCGGCCGTGACCCAAGAGATGAGCTTGAACCGCCGCTTATGCGTTCAGGCGACGTTATGGAGCTTGAAGACCTAAAGTCAGGCATGGAGCTTATGGGTACAGTTCGTAACGTTATCGACTTTGGCTGTTTTGTTGACATCGGTGTTCATGAGGATGGTCTTGTTCACATCTCACAGATCTGCGACAAGTATATCAAGCACCCTCTTGAAGCTGTAAAGGTCGGCGAGGTTGTTAAGGTTAAGGTTTTAGACGTTGACCTCAAGAGAAGAAGAGTAGCTCTCACAATGAAGGGCGTTTCAAAATAATGAAGCTTTCATTTACTGTTGAAAAGGAGTTTTCGGGGCTTACTGCAGAAAACTACCTGAGAAACGTTAAGAATGTTTCAAAAAGGCTTATTACAAGACTGAAAAGAGAGACTGGCGGAATGCTCAGAAATGGCGAGCTTTTACGCAGTATCGACAAGGTTTTTGAGGGCGACGAGATTTTACTTTCAATGCAGGATACAGCAAGCGTTACCGAAGGGGTTTGCAATACAAATGCCCCGAAGGTTTATGAGGATGATTATCTCATTGTTTACAACAAACCATTTTCAATGCCTGTTCACCCCTCTCACAGACACAGGGGAGATACTCTTTCAGATGTATTTTTAAGCGAATATCCTACCCTTACATTTCACGCTGTAAACAGACTTGATAAGGATACATCAGGGCTTTGCATAGTAGCAAAGGACCGCTACTGTACTGCCGCCTTGCAAAAAGGCAGTATCAGAAAAATATATACTGCTATTGTCAGCGGCATTATGCAGGATAAGAAGGGTATAATTGATCTACCTATTGCAAGAGAGCAGGAGTCTATCATAAAAAGAGTTGTAAGAGATGACGGGCAGAGGGCGGTTACTGAATATGAGGTAATCGCTGAAAGAGAAAATTATTCTTTTGTAAAAATCCTTCTGCATACGGGGCGCACTCATCAGATAAGAGTTCATTTTTCGCATATAGGGCATCCGCTTTTAGGGGATGATTTATACGGCGCAGATACATCTCTTATTTCAAGGCAGGCGCTTTGCTGTACAAGCCTTGAATTTGTTCATCCTGTTTCAAACGAAAACATTTTTGTTGAATGTCAATTACCTGACGATATGAAAAAACTTTTATAAAATCACAAAAAGGAGAGAGAAAAATGCATATATCGGCGCTAAACCCTAAAAAGAATATGTATTCACGGATTTTTGTGATTTTATTTTTATCTATGACGGTAATCTTTTGGCCGATTATCATTATTAATGAGGGTTACTTTATTTATTACGGCGATTTCAACTCTCAGCAGCTGATGTTTTATAATCACTGCAACGAGGCAATTAAAAACGGTACGATGTGGGATTGGTATACCGATTTAGGTTCTGATTTCATCGGCGCATATTCTTTTTATACTTTAGGATCGCCGTTTTTCTGGCTGACGGTTTTATTTCCGCCAAAAATCGCACCTATGCTTTTACCGTGGCTTTTAGCTATAAAAACCGGAGTTGCAGGCGTTACCTCATACGGATTTATCAAGAGATTTGTAAAAACTGAAAACGCCGCGGCTATCGGTGCGCTGTTATACGCTATGTCGGGCTTTCAGACCTACAACATCTTTTTCAACCATTTCCACGATGTTACAGCGCTTTTCCCGCTTTTGCTGATAGCGCTTGAAGAGAGAATACAAAATGACCGCAGAGGCGTTTTTGCGCTTGCGGTCGCTATGATGGCGTCGATAAATTATTTCTTCTTTACAGGTCAGGTTGTATTCTTAATTATCTATTTTGTTGTAAGGCTTTGCACAAAGGCTTACAAGCTCAGCCTATCAAAGTTTTTCGGGCTTGCAATAGAGTCTGTACTCGGTGTGGCACTCGCGGCTGTTATACTTTTACCGTCTGTGCTTTTAGTGCTGACAAACTCAAGAGTTGATGGCAGACTTTATGGTCTGAGCGCTGTGGTTTACCCCGACAAGACAAGACTTCACAGAATTATCCAGTCGATATTTATGCTCCCTGACCCGCCTGCGCGTTCAAATCTGTTTGATCAGAATACTGCAAAATGGTCATCAATGGCGGCATACTTACCGCTTTTCTCAACAATCGGTGTTATATCCTTTATGAAAAAGAAAAACACCCATTGGGCAACAAGGATTATATACATCTGTCTTTTTATGGCGTGTGTGCCGATACTAAACAGCGCATTTTATATGTTCAACTCATCTTATTATGCAAGATGGTATTATATGCCGATACTCTTGATGGCGTTTATGACCGCATACGCTATTGATAATGAGGATGTAGGCTTAAAGCATGGTTACCTTATATCATTCTTAGTACCTGTATTTTTCGGACTTATCACCTTTATACCAAAAGAGGATAAGGGTCAAAAGGTATGGTTTGATATGGCGCAGCATTCAGTTTTATGGATAATCCAGCTGCTCGTTACCTTTGGCTGTCTGATGTTTGCGCTTTATCTGATACTTGAATATCAAAGGACAAAAGCATTTTTAAATACCGCTTTTATCTCAACAATAGCAGGCTGCTTTATTTGCACAGCGGCTGTAGTTTACTATGGCGTAGCGCAGGGACCTTTTCCTCACGAATATACAGATTTTGCGCTGACAGGTGACGAAAACATAAAAATCGAGGATGACAGCTTTTACAGAATAGATATTTCAGAATCAAAGGATAACTGGCCTATGCTATGGGGCGATTATGCAAACATAAGGGCATTTCAGAGCGTTGTAAACGGCTCGGTTATGGATTTTTACCGATTTATCGGAGTTGAGCGCTCGGTTGCGACAAGACCTGAAACCTCGATTTACGCGCTGCGCGGATTTACATCCACAAAATACTATTTTGATTTTGTCGGAAACACCAAAAAGGATGTTGACCTTATACTGCTGGGCTTTTCATACTATGATACCCAGAACGGCTTTGACATTTATCGCAATGACTATCACGTTCCTATGGGCTTTGCCTACGATATGTATTTTGACACTGAAAAGTATGAGGAATATTCAGCGCAGACAAAGCAGAATCTTCTTATGGCGGCTTGCTACTTAACAGATGAGCAGATCGAAAAATACAGCGATATCATGACCTGCTTTGAGGATACTGTTGAAAAGACTACCGACCATATGAGATTTGCAGGCTATGTTGAAGACTGTAAGAAGGCTCAGGTGCAGTCCTGCTATGAATTTGAAGAAAACCCTCATGGCTTTGAGGCTAAAATCAAGCTTGATAAGGAATCTTTGGTATTCTTCAGCGTTCCTTACAGCGAGGGATTTACAGCATATGTAAATGGCAATAAAACCGAGATTGATAAGGTTTATGATGGGCTTTGCGCAGTAAGAGTGCCACAGGGCGACAATGAAATAGTATTTGAATATGAAACCCCAGGATTAAAGGTCGGTTTTGTAATTACAATGGTCAGCGCAATGCTGCTTTCTGGATATATTTTACTTTATAACAGATTTGTTAAAAAGGTAGTTTACAAAGCAGAGTTTGACTATTCACCTGTATGGGCGGATGAGCCTGACGATGATGAAGATGACGAAGACAACGATGAAAACTAGGAGGATTTATGGCTGATATTGAAGTTAAACACTTGCAGGAAAAAACCATTGCAAGCGAAAAGATTTTTGATGGTAAGATCTTTAATGTTACAAGAGATACTGTAATTCTCGAAAACGGCGCTGAGGCTTTAAGAGAGGTTGTTCACCATTCAGGCGGCGTATGCGTTTTACCGATTGATGATGAGGGTAACACTTATCTTGTAAAGCAGTTTCGATACCCGTTTTCATCAGTTCTGCTCGAAGCCCCTGCGGGTAAGATAAATGAGGGCGAAACAAATCCTCTTGACTGCGGTAAGCGTGAGCTCGAAGAGGAGATAGGCGCTGTTGCAAAAAATTATATGCCGCTTGGCGTTGTATACCCGACAGTTGCATATTTGACCGAGAAAATTCATCTGTATCTTGCAACAGACCTTTCATTTACAAATGCGCATCTTGACGAGGATGAGTTTTTGGATGTTATCAAGATGCCTCTTGATGATGCCGTAGCGCTTGTTTTAGAAAACAAAATTCCTGACAGCAAAACTCAGATAGCGCTTTTAAAAGCATACTCCTTGAAAATGCAGGGCAAGCTTTAAAGCAATCAAATTTTATATCCTTAAACGAAAGTTTTTCGCAATTTAAGCTTGGTTTAAGTTTTAAAGTATAATATGTAATAAGAGCATTTACAGCGGTTACCCCTCCGTCTGTTATGTTTCTGTCATATTGCGGGAAAAGTCGTAGCACAAGGCTTTTCCCTTTTTGTTTTTTAAAATTGTTTATTATGGCTTTATCTTAACAGGATAAAATATTCCTGATAATGATATACGGGGGAGTATTTATGTTTCAGATTCTTGTTGCAGAAGACGATAAAAGCTTAAGACGTCTTATAGAAACCTTTCTTATTAAAAACGGCTATACCGTTCACTGCGCCTGTGACGGAAACGAGGCGCTTGATATTCTAGATAAAGAGCATATCGACCTGATTGTCAGCGATATTATGATGCCTAATATGGATGGCTATATGCTTACAGATCAGCTCAGAAAGGCTGATTTTACACAGCCTATTTTGTTCATCACCGCAAAGGAAACTATTGAGGCGAAAAGAAAAGGCTTTTTGGTAGGCGTTGATGACTATATGGTAAAGCCTATCGATTTAGAAGAGATGTGTCTGAGAATTCAGGCTCTTCTGCGACGTTCAAAAATCATCAGCGAAAGAAAGCTGACAATAGGCGAGGTTGAGCTTTTCTACGATGAGCTTTGCGTTAAAAAGGGCGACCTGGAAATCTCTTTGCCTAAAAAGGAATTTTACCTTTTATACAAGTTACTGAGCTATCCTAACAAGATTTTTACCCGTTCTCAGCTTATGGATGAGATATGGGGGATGGAAAGCGAAACTGATGACGCGACGGTTGCAGTACATATTCAGCGTCTGCGTGATAAGTTTTCAGCTTTTGAAGAATTCAAGATAGTCACAGTCAGAGGACTTGGCTATAAGGCGGTTAAAAATATATGACTTTACCAATCAAAAAACCACGAGCGATTTTCCCGAGCGTTCTGCTGGCACTTCTGGCAATTATTGTTATTTCATCACTGCTGGCGTTTTTCATTGCAATGCCGCTTATCACTCAGGCAGTAAGCCCGACGATTAAAACAAATCTTACAAATGTGGCAAATACAGCAAACAGAATTCACAGCGTTTCAGGTGCTACTGCGCAGGAGCTTGCAGAATATATTACAAGCCCTACTACTGTTGCAAAAGCATTCTCTGTTGATGATGCAGAGGATCTTGGGCTGACTCAAGAGGATATTGCTATGCTCAATGAGGGCAGCGGTGTATTCAAGCCTTTGTTTCACGCTCTGGATTCATATATGGTTATAAAAATTGACGACAGCTACATAAAGCTGAGTATGGCTTTTAATACCCTGGGCTTTGCAAGCTACCGAAAAGCCGCAACCTTTACGCTTATCATCTGTTTTTTGATTTCAACTATTATCATAACTATTTTCGTAAAGCGATTTACATCGCCGCTTACCATGCTTTCAAAGGCTACAAACGAGATTGCAAAAGGTAATTTTGATGTAAACATCAGTGCCGACAGACAGGTTTACAACCAATCGGAAATGTCTCAGCTGATTTCAAACTTCAACCGTATGGCAAAGGAATTATCACAAAACGAGCTTATGCGAAAAGACTTTATAAACAGCGTTTCGCACGAGTTCAAAACGCCTATTGCCTCTATTTCGGGCTTTGCTTCAATGCTCAAGAAGGAAAACCTGACAGATGAAGAAAGAGAAGAATTTACAAACATTATCATCTCAGAAAGTAAGCGTCTGACAAACCTTTCAACAAACATTCTAAAGCTTGCAAGACTTGACAGCGTTGAGTTTGTTGATAAAACAAAAACCTACTCACTCGACGAACAGCTCAGAAACTGCGTTTTGCTTTTAGAGCCTAAATGGAGCGAGAAAAATATAGAGTTTGACATTGATCTTGACGAGGTTGAAATCGCAGCCGACGAGGAGCTTCTGACGCAGGCATGGATAAATCTTATTGATAACGCTATAAAGTTTACTCCGCAAAATGGCGAAATCAAGGTCTTACTCAAAAAGGAAAATGAAAAAATCGTTGTGACGATCGCTGACAACGGTGTGGGTATGGATAAGAGCACTCAGGCAAGACTCTTTGAAATGTTCTATCAGGGGGATACAAATCACGCCTCTGAAGGAAACGGTCTGGGGCTTGCGATCGTCAAAAGAATTATCGACCTTTCGGGCGGCAATATAGAGGTATGGTCAGAACCGCTCGAAGGCAGCAGATTTACAATTACTTTCAGCTAGTTTTTATAAAAGCATTCTGCACTTTGCGGGATGCTTTTATTATTACGATTTATTTATGTTTTGTGGTAAAAAAATTCGTTAAAAAACTCACAAATCGACTAAATTTCTATTGACTATTATACTTTAAAGTAGTATAATGGTGATATAATTTTTTATTATCAATTTTATTATTGGGAGGATAACAAAATGAGCAGAGTTTATAACTTCAGTGCAGGTCCTGCTGTTCTTCCTGAGGAAGTTCTCAGAGAAGCAGCTGACGAAATGCTTGACTACAAGGGCACAGGTATGTAATGGAAATGTCACACCGTTCAAAGGCTTACGACACAATCATCAAGGAAGCTGAACAGGATTTACGTGACATCATGAACATCCCTGACAACTACAAGGTGCTTTTCCTTCAGGGTGGTGCTTCACAGCAGTTTGCTGCAGTTCCAATGAACCTTATGAAGAACAAGAAGGCAGCTTACATCATCACAGGTCAGTGGGCTAAGAAGGCTTATCAGGAAGCTCAGATGTACGGCGAAGCAGTTGCTGTTGCATCATCAGCTGATAAGACATTCTCATACATTCCTGACTGTTCAAACCTCGATATTCCAGAAGATGCAGACTATGTTTACATCTGCGAAAACAATACAATCTACGGTACAAAGTTCTGGCAACTCCCTGACACAAAGGGCAAGGACCTTGTTTCTGACGTTTCATCATGCTTCCTTTCAGAGCCGGTTGACGTTTCAAAGTATGCTGTAATCTACGGCGGCGTTCAGAAGAACGTTGGTCCTGCTGGTGTAGTTATCGCTATCATCAGAGAAGACCTCATCACAGATGACGTACTCCCTGGCACACCAACAATGCTCAAGTGGAAGACACAGGCTGACAACGATTCACTCTACAACACACCTCCCTGCTACGGTATCTACATCTGCGGCAAGGTATTCAAGTGGATCAAGAA
>CALBJC010000100.1 GCA_937892655.1 uncultured Clostridia bacterium
TGACATCGTTGAAGCTGTTAACAGCGGTAAGGTTGCAAGATACGTTGTTGACTTCCCAAGCGATGAAGTTTTGGGCGTTGAAAATATCGTTGCTATCCCACACCTCGGTGCTTCTTCAGAAGAATCAGAAGACAACTGTGCTGTTATGGCTGCTGATGAACTCATCGAATACATCGAAAGAGGTACAATCAAGAACAGTGTTAACTTCCCTAACGCTGAGCTTGCAAAGACAGGTAACGCACTCGTTTGCGTACTCCACAAGAACATTCCAGCTGTAATCACTCAGGTTACAGGTGCAGTTAAGGGCAACGTTGAAAACCTTGTAAACAAGTCAAAGAAAGACTGGGCTTACACAATGCTCGACGTTAACGGCGACGTTGATATTGACGCTATCAAGGCTATCGACGGTGTTGTAAAGGTAAGAGTTATCTAATACTATTTATTATTAAATATTATTTAGCTATCTCCGTCTCCTAATAATTTATTTCCGGTATTTCGCCTCAGACAGTTTTTGTCTGAGGCGAAATGCTTTATTTTTTTATCTTGAAAGCCTTTATCTTTTGTCAATCTATTGCATTTTTTTAAAAAAGATGATATTATTAGCTTATATGTAATATTTATAATATTTTTGAACACTATTTTTGATTTTTAGTCAACATCTATAAAATTTGGAGGAATGTTTCATGACCATTGAAAACATCAGAGAAATTCTTGACGCAAGAGTATTATGCTGTGAGGAAAACCTTTCACACGAGGTTCATACAGCCTGCGGCTCTGATATGATGAGCGATGTTTTAGCTTTTGTAAAAGACCAGTCTGTTCTTATTACAGGCCTTTGCAACCCTCAGGTTATCCGTACCGCTGAAATGATGGATATTATCTGTATCTGCTTTGTAAGAGGTAAAACTCCTGACCAGAGCGTTATCGACCTTGCAAAAGAGCGTGACCTTGTGTTACTGGCAACAGATATGAGAATGTTTGAGGCCTGCGGTATTCTTTACGAAAAGGGGCTTCGCGGAGGTGCTTCACATTGAGTTTAAAGCTGACATACACAATTGACGACAAGGATTTCACAAGAGCAGGCGAGGCATCTAGCGATGTTAAGTCAAAGCTCAAGAAAATGGGTGTTTCTCCCGAGGTTGTCAGAAAAGTAGCTATTGCTATGTATGAGGGCGAAATCAATATGGTTATCCACGCAAACGGCGGAACTATCGACGTTGAAATTTCACCCGACAAGATTACAATGATTTTGAAGGACCGTGGCCCCGGTATCAAGGATATTGAAAAGGCTATGCAGGCGGGTTACTCTACCGCCTCTGAAAACGTACGTCAGCTTGGATTTGGCGCAGGTATGGGCTTGCCTAATATGGATAAGTATTCTGATGAAATGAAGATCGATACCGAGCTTGGCGTTGGTACTACGGTTACTATGATCATTTACACTAAGTAATTTCTCAAGGAGGTGGCATTTTGGATTCATTCATAAACTCAGTAAAGCTCGATTCAGAGCTTTGCAAGGGCTGTACTCATTGCATCAAGCGTTGTCCTACTCAGGCTATCAGAGTAAGAGGGGGCAAGGCACATATCATCAAGCCTTTCTGCATTGACTGCGGTGAGTGTATCCGAGTATGCCCTCATCACGCTAAAAAAGCGGCTTATGATACCTTTGACATACTAAAGAAATTTGAATATAAAATCGCTTTACCTGCTCCGTCGTTCTATGCGCAGTTTAACAATCTCGATGACCCTAACATCGTTTTAAGAGCGCTCAAGCTAATGGGCTTTGATGATGTTTTCGAGGTAGCAGCTGCCGCTGAGCTTGTAAGCGATATTTCAAGAAAATATATCGAAGAGCATGCCGACCAGAAGCCTTTTATCAGCACAGCCTGTCCTTCGGTTATAAAGCTTATAAGAGTAAAGTTTCCAAACCTCATTGAGCATCTTCTGCCAATAAATGCGCCTATGGATATAGCCGCACAGATGGCAAAGAGAATAGCTATAAGAAAAACAGGTCTGCCTGCAGAAAAGATTGGCGCTATATTTATCTCGCCTTGTCCTGCAAAGGTAACTGCAGTAAAATCACCTATTGTAAACAACACCTGTGAGGTTGACGGCGTTTTACCTATCAAAGAGGTATACACAAAAATTCTGCCTTATATGAAGGAGGCGGCTGCCTACAACGTTTATTCAGACGACGATATAGGCGGCAACAGCGAGGATTTATCGATGTCAGGTAAAATCGGTATCAGCTGGGGAGCATCGGGCGGTGAAAGCGGCGGTCTGTTGACAGACAACTACTTAGCGGCCGACGGCATTGAAAATGTACTCAAGGTTTTGGAAGACCTTGAAGACCAGAAGATTACAGGACTTGACTTTATTGAACTCAACGCTTGCTCAGGCGGTTGCGTTGGCGGCGTATTACAGGTTGAAAACCCTTATGTTGCAAAGGCAAAGCTCAAGGCTTTGAGAAAATATATGCCTGTTGCAAGAAGTCATATTAAGGATTCTATCCCTGACTACGCTTTCTGGGGCAACGATCTGGAATATATGCCTGTATTCAACTTAGGCTCTGACTTTATGGAAAGTTTAGAGAAGATGAGCAAGGCAGAAGAAATCGAAAAGCGTCTGCCAGGTCTTGACTGCGGCTCTTGCGGCGCACCTTCATGCAAGGCTTTGGCTGAAGATATAGTAAGGGGCGTTGCGCACGAAAAGGACTGCATATTCTTACTGCGTGATTACATTCACAGAATGACAGACGAACTTAAAGGATTATGATTTCGGGGTGTTAAAATGACTGTTAATGATATTATTAAAAGCTGTTCTTTAGAGGTTTTAAACCTCGCAGACGGCGACAGAGAAATAAAAAGCGTTTACTGCTGTGACCTTTTATCGGTAGTTATGTCAAAGGCTCAGGCAGACTGCGCATGGGTTACAATTATGGGCAATATGAACACTACCGCTGTAGCTCAGCTTACAGATATGGCAGTAGTTGTTCTTGCAAAGGATACCGCCCTTGACGACATTACAGTAGAAAAGGCTAAAATGCAGGATATAAATCTCCTGCGCTCAGATAAGCCTATTTTTGAAACGGCTCTTGATATTCACAAGAGTATGACCAATGCTTAGTCTTGCATACGATTTACATATTCATTCATGCTTATCACCTTGCGGAGATAATGAAAGTACGCCGGCGTCGGTTGTAGGTATGGCGGTTGTAAACGAGCTTGATGTTTTAGCGCTGACAGACCACAACACCTGCAAAAACTGTGTTGCAGCCATGGAGGCGGCAAAGGCATACGGAATAACGCTTATTCCCGGAATGGAGCTGACAACTGAAGAAGAAGTTCACGTTGTTATGCTGATGCCCGATTTAGGAGCAGCCCTCGAGCTTGACGAATATGTAAACAAGCGGCTTATGGATGTTGAAAACGTTGAAAGCATTTTCGGCGAGCAGCTTATAATGGACGTTGACGATAAGGTTATAGGCAAAGAGCGAAAACTCCTTATTAACGCTACCTCTATCTCTTTTGATGAGGCTTTCCCTTTAGCGCAGAGCTTTGGCGGGGTAGCTATCCCTGCGCATATTGATAAGAGCGCAAATGCGCTTTTTGCAAACTTAGGCTTTGTTCCGCCTGACTCAACCTTCAAGACAGTTGAGCTCAAGGATCTTACAAAGCTCGACTCTTTGAGTGCTGCACACTCTTATCTCAATACCTGCAAAGCAATATCAAGCTCTGATGCTCACTATCTGTGGGATATAAATCTCAGAAAGAACTTTCTGCACGCTGAAGAAAACTCAGCAAAGGCCGTAATAGAGGCTCTTAAAAATCCATCACGCTATTTATTTGACTAATCTGTAAATTTATGATATAATACTATTTATTATGGAGGCGATAAAATGGCTCTTTATAAATCCGGTGAGGATTATCTCGAAACGATTTTAATTTTGCATAAAAAAAGCGGGTTTGTTCGTGCTATTGATATTGCAACCGAAATGGGCTATTCAAAGCCATCTGTAAGCCGTGCGGTTTCAAATTTAAAGGCTGACGGGCTTATTGATGTTGCCGCAGATGGTCAGATTACCCTCACAAAAAAAGGTGAGGATACAGCGCTTTCGATTTATGACAGACATGAAAACATCACCTTGTTTTTAACTCAGCTTCTCGGCGTTTGTGATGAAACAGCGCAGGAGGACGCCTGCAAAATCGAACACGTTATCAGCGAAGAAACTTTTTTAAAGCTGAAGGCTTTTATCAACAATTACAAAAACTAACAATTGAAAGGGTGCATTAAAATGGCACAGATCGATCCAAAGACAATTACAAACGAACCTATGGTTGTAGCTATAAAGGCTATGAAGGCAGACCTTAACGAGAAAACTCAGAACGATATGATCAACGCTATGATCCGTTCAAGATTCATCGTTCCTGTTAAGTTTGAAGAGCCTACAGAGGGCGAGCAGGGTCAGAGAGTTACCTTTACTCTCGTTGAAAACACAGACAAGCAGAAGTTCTTTATGGCATTTACAGATGCAGAGGAGCTTGAAAAGTACACAAAGGGCGAAGAAACTCAGACAACTTTGATGATGTTTGATAACTTTGCAAACCTCATCATTGACCACAACGCTCAGGTTGAAGGCTTTGTTATCAACCCTTACAACCCTGAACACAACCTTATTTTCCCTAAGAAGATTATTGAATCCATCAAGGAACAGAAGGATAGAATGATGGCTCATATGCAGGAAAATCAGGCTCACCTCAGAGAACCTGCAACATTGCCAAAGGCGGTATGCGATACAGCTATTGAATATTTCAAGGCTCACGAAAATGTATCAAAGGCTTATATCCAGGAAATGCTCATCAACGGTAAGGAAGGCTACCTTATTGCTGTTGACTTTACAGGTATTCCTGAAATCACTCTCAACGAGCTCAAGCAGCATATGGTTGAGGTTATGGGCGACAGACCATTATCACTCATCTCAGTTGACTCAGAGGCTGGTAAGGTTGTATCAGAAAGAGCAAAGGCTCCTTTCTATGTAAAGGGTACTAAGGCTCCTACTGATGAAAAGCCAAAGAAGAAGGGCCTTTTCGGCAAGAAATAACAGAACAGAGAATCGGTTACACTACTATATGCACAACCCCTTATGATTTAATACTGAAATCATAAGGGGTTTATTTAATTAAGGTTTTTATATTTCAAAAGAAATGGAGGAACAAGATGAAAAAAACACTAGCACTACTGATGGCTCTATCGGTCATTATGACGATGACAGCCTGCCAGAATGACACATCAGAGGAAGATGTAGCAGACACCTCGCCCACTATACAAACCTCGCCACCCCATCCAGAACCATATGATCCATTGCCAGATATCGAGCTTGACAACACTGTTGTAAAATGGCTTTCGCCTTTCAGCATTGATTATATACCAGGTGGGAATACGCCCCCTTCTCTGGCTTTATTTGAAACAAAATACGATGGTAAAATTGAATGGATAAAGACAACCGACGAATCAAAGTTTACAGACCTTGCAAGCCTTGTTATGTCTTCGTCTTCGCCTGATTTATTCCCTGCAGACAATATGGATACTCATCCTATGGGCGCTATCAAGGGCTTGTTTGCGCCGATAGATGAGTATATCGATTTTTCAAGCGATTTCTGGGAAGATGCTGCTGGCTTTTGCGATAAATTTACTTATAAGGGAAAGCACTACGTTGCAGTTGCAGATATTGAGCCTTCCTGTATATGTATCTACAACAAGGATACAATTGAAGCCTGTGGCTTTGATGATCCCGCAAAGCTGTTAAGAGATGGCAAATGGAATTGGAATGCATTTGAAAAAATGTGTACCGAATTTACATACCCTGATTTTGATTGGTATGCTCTTGACGGCTGGAATGTTGAAAAGGGTATTATGACATCTGCTGGCGTACCGCTCATCGACGTTGTTGATGATACTATAGTTTCAAACGTAATGCACCCTGCAATAGAGAAGGTTCAGAACTTAATGTATAATCTTCAGCAGAACAGCGTTTTGTATCCACGACATCTTTTAAATGATGGCAGCATCAGAGATGGTATAGAAGGCGCGGGAATAGCCTCAGGCTTACAGCTGTTTTGTATTGCTGACTCTGAAGTTTTAAGAAAGCCTCTTTCTGAAACTAAGCAGTTTGGCGATATATCAGATGGATATATTATGTTTGTACCTATGCCAAAGAATCCCGAGCTTGATTACTATCCGATATGGTCGAAAATCAAGGGCTTTAATATTGTCAGCGGAGCGCAAAATCCACAGGGCGCTGCAGCTTACATTAACTGCCGCAGACTTATAGCTACCGACATATACGTTGAGGAGCTCAAACTTCATCAACTTGAAAAAGAGTGTGGCTGGACACCTGAAATGTGTGATATGCTTTATGAAATCAAGAAGATGGCATACCAAAACCCTGTGTTTGATTTTTCTATGTCGGTTTCTGATGAACTGTCATCTCAGACGGATATGCTGACAAGGGCTGTTATGATTCCCGGCGAAAAGACCTGGGATGAGGCAAGAGATGAGTATGCGCAGTCTATCGACACTCTTGTAGCTGAGGCAAACAACGCCTTACAACACTAAAATGTCAGGCGGGTGACAAAATCACCCGCTTTTTTCTTGACATAATTTTCCCAAGATGATAAAATTTTTTTAGAACTAAACTTTTGGGAGGTAAAAAATGCAGCTTGCTATACTACCTAAGCTTTTGCTTTTCTTTTTTATTTTCTTTCCTATGTTCTTTGTTACAGCCTGTGACAAGGATACAAACGAAAAGGACGATACAAAAACCACAACATCAATAACAACTACTGCCCCTGTTACAGAGGTAACAACTACTGAAACAGAGGAAACATTTTCGCTCATAGGCGAGTATGTAAACCCTAATGGTATGGAGATAGTTGTATCAGATGAAAAGATTTATTTTTATGACCTTGAGGATAATCTTATCGGCGATTATGTATATAAATTTGATGACAAGCAGATGACTGTAGACATCAAGGGCGCTGATGGCGTATATATGTATGATTACTATGATGTTTTCACAAACAGCGAGGGCATCTTCTTTCAGAGTGAGGGGCAGAATCTGATAACGCTTCTTTACCCTGATTCTGAATCGGGCAAACAGTCTGCAAAGCAGGCGCTCAAGCTTGATTACAGCGATGAAATCATCGGCGCCTGGGAGAGCGTTGACGGCTCGGCGTATGTTGAGTTTTTAGCTGACGGCACTATGGGCGGAGATGCGGCTGAATGTACTTACACCATTGAAGGTCGCTCACTTGTTACAACCCTTGGGGAGAGGCTTGCTGTAAACTTTATAGACGATGATACTCTTGAGGTTTATATAGCGTTTACAAACCTCTGCGTTACATACAAAAGAGTGGAATACAGAGAAGAAATCAGTTACGACTTAATTCTTGACGGCACAGTATGGCGTAACAAAGACAGTAAAACCATAATGGGCTTTTATGACGGATACTTTCTCTATGAGCTTTACTGCCTGCCTTATGAGATAGATGAACATGGCAACGTAACACTTGACAACACCTATGCTTATGAGCAGAAGGACTATCAGAAATTTCTTGTAAGAGAACTGCCTGACTGTATCGGCATTGAAAACGGAGAGTTTTCTATCCGCTTTGAAGAGGATACTCTGTGTGTTAATGACCTTACCTATGAGGGCGAAAAGCTTTATTACACTCAGATTCTTGAATACTCAGATGACATTGTAGGTACATGGATCGTAAGAAGCCTGACAGATGAGCTTGATGGCATTTACTATGAGATGTTCACTTTTGCTTCCGACGGCATAGTTTACAGCGAATTTAACCCTGAAAATGTTGTTGACAACACCTATCATACAGACAACGGATATATAGTATACGGCACAGACGCTGCACAAGAGCTTTCATACCCTTATGAAGTTTTAGAAGACGGCAATACGCTGAAAATCTACTGGGCATTTGAAACAATTGAATTTGCCAGCAACTATACAAGAATTCTGCCAAAGGTAATTTTTGATCCGGAAACCGACTATCACGGAGAATAGGAGATAAATATGCTTAAAAAACTGCTTTCAAGAGAAGAATGCGCAAATTGTAAGATCTGCTGTTCTTTTGATGATTATGATATATGGGAAACACCGATTATTGACGAAGAATTAAAGGTAAATGTTTTAAAATTAAATCCTGAGCAGAAGTTTGTTGCAAAGGGTAATTCTTCAATTCTCAGAATGGAAAAGGACACCGAGGAGGATTTATATTTCTGCTCTGTTCTTGACAGACAAAAGGGGTGTCTGCTTGGTGACGAAAAGCCCTTTGACTGCAGAATATGGCCTTTCAGGGTAATGCGCCTTGACCAGAGGCTTGTTATCACATTATCGCCCGTTTGCCCTGTTGTTCAGACAAGACCTTTATCGCTTATAAAAGAGGTATGCGATGAATTAGCACCGATCATTTATGCGCAGGCACAAAAAAATCCCGATATAGTTAAAAACTACATCGAGAATTTTCCTATTATAAATGTAAAGGAAGATTAGAAATAGCCTTTGGGGATTATCCTCAAAGGCTATTTTTTATCCTAATAAAACATCAGATACAAGCATTACGCAAAAGCCTACAAGCAAAGCATAGGTAGCGCCACGCTCATTTGAATGGGCGTGGGTTTCGGGAATCATTTCATCAGAGATCACATAAAGCATTGTACCGCCCGCAAACGCCAGAGCAAATGGCAGTATGATCTGAGAAACGCTTACTGCAAAAAAACCGATGAGAGTACCCAAAACCTCTACAAGACCTGTAAACAGGGCGCAGATAAAGGTTTTTGACGGCTTTACCCCGGCTGACAGCATAGGACCTATGATTACCATACCCTCAGGGATATTCTGTAAGGCGATACCGCCTGCTATCAGAAGCGCCTGAGTTTTATCATCAGCACCAAAGCCTACACCCGCTGCAATACCTTCAGGCAGATTGTGAATAGCAATAGCCATTACAAACAGCAAAACCTTGTCAAGCTGAGTCTTGTTATGTGATTCAATGTCATTACCAACCATTCTGTGGAGGTGAGGTACGATTTTATCAACAAGGTTTAAACATAATGCGCCCGCAAAAATGCCCGCAACAGTTATAGCGATACCAAATTTACCGCCATATTCTATTGACGGCAGAATAAGGCCTAAAACCGCTGCCGAGAGCATAACACCTGCGGCAAAGGATAAAACGATATCTGAAAACTTATGGGATATTCCTTTGAAAACAAAGCCTATGAGCGCACCGATCACCGTAGCGCCGCCAACACCTAAGGCAGTTATTAAAACTAGTGTCATAAAGCCTCCCATTTTAAAATAACCAAAGCGACAAGCGCCGCTTTGGTTATAGTTTTACTTTATAGCTTCAAAAGCATTCTTGATATCCTCTAAGATATCATCAACATTTTCAAGACCAACAGAGAATCTGATAAGACCGCCATCGATACCAGCGGCTGTAAGCTGTTCTTCTGTAAGCTGACGGTGTGTTGCAGAAGCAGGATGCAATACGCAGGTTCTGATATCAGCAACATGAACCTCGTTTGAAGCAAGCTTCAAGCTATCCATAAACTTTACTGCAACAGGTCTGCCACCCTTGATAGAGAATGAGATAACACCGCTTGTACCAAGTGGAAGATACTTCTTTGCAAGCTCGTGGTACTTGTCTGATTCAAGACCAGGGTATGCAATAGAATTTGTCATACCTGTGCTTTCAATATACTTTGCAACCTTCATTGCGTTTTCACAATATCTCTGCATTCTTACAGCAAGAGTTTCAATACCGAGATTCAAAAGGAATGATGAGTTAGCAGCCGGGTAACAGCCGAAATCTCTCATAAGCTGCATTCTTGCCTTAACGATGTATGGCGCAAATGCGTAATCTCTTGTGTAAACAACGCCGTGGTAGCTTTCGTCAGGCTCTGTCATACATGGGAACTTGCCGTTTGTCCAGTCAAACTTACCTGAATCGATGATAACGCCGCCAACCTGAACAGCATGACCATCAAGATACTTTGATGTTGAATGTATAACGATATCTGCACCCCATTCGATAGGACGGCAGAGGTATGGAGTTGCAAAAGTATTATCGATGATAAGAGGAACACCGTTTGCATGAGCTACTCTTGCCATCTTTTCAATATCCAATACTGTGATAGCAGGGTTTGCGATAGTTTCACCGAATACGAGCTTTGTATTTGGCTTGAACGCCTTCATAAGCTCTTCTTCAGAAGCATCCTGATCAACGAAGATACATTCAATGCCAAGCTTCTTTAAAGTTACGGCAAAGAGGTTTACTGTACCGCCGTAGATAGATGATGATGAAATAAAGCTGTCGCCTGCCTGACAGATGTTTAAGATTGAGCAGAGTGATGCTGCCTGACCTGATGAGGTACACATAGCTGCAACACCGCCCTCTAATGCGGCAAGCTTCTTTTCAACTGCATCTGTTGTAGGGTTTTCAAATCTTGAGTAGATAAGTGACTTTGTAGGGTCATCAAAAACTGCTGCAACAGCGTCTGTTGAGTCGTAAACATAGGTTGTACTCTGAACGATAGGCATTACTCTTGGTTCACCGTTTTTAGGTGTATAGCCTTCGTGAAGTACTTGTGTTTCAATTTTCATAATATCAATCCTTTCTGTAAGGTTTATTATCTAAAAATAAATCATATCTATTCCATAGTAGACAGAATAGATTTCTAAGATTTTATAACAAATAAATTATATCACACAAAATCGGGATTTGTAAATAGAATTTACAATATTTTTAACTCCTATACATCTAAAAATGCACTACAAAATATCCTTTTTTTAGTGAATAAAATCGATTTTCTGTCACAATATGTCATAAATAGTTGACAATAGCGCTTTACTCTGTTAAAATTAAACTGTATAAATTTGTGCTAATTTATAGCAATAACTAATTGAAGAGGGGTTAAAATCATGGCAAAGTTTTGCACAAACTGTGGCAACGCTTGTCAGGAAGGCGACAACGTATGCACACAATGCGGCACACGTCTTGTAAACGCTCAGCCTCAGAATGAAGGGGTTGCATTTGCACAGGCTGAATCAGCTGCTGCTAAAAAGTCAAGCCACATAACAGGAATTGTTTTAATCATCGTTGCATTTTTAATTGTAGCAATTCTGATTGCAATTTTGGTTCCTATGCTTTCAAAGGGATACAAAAAGCCTGTTGAACAGTTTATGGAAGCTATTGTGGACGAAGAGTCTGAAGATCTGATGGATGTTTTCCCTGAAGATTTCTTCGACGATATGCGCGATGTTTCTGATACTCTTGAACTTATTTATGATGACGGCGAAGAATTAGTAGACGAATTTTTTGACTACTTCGCTATGTCAATCGATAAGTACAAGGGCTACGAAATAGGCGACGCTGAAAAGCTCGATGAAGATGACCTTGATGACCTTATGGATTTTTACGAATATAAGACTGACAATGAAATCGAGATAACAAAGGGTTATGAGGTTGAAGTTGAGCTTGACGTCAAAATTGATGGCGAAAGCGAAACAATCGACATTGACATTTATGTATGCAAGGTAAAAAAACAAGGCTGGAAGGTTATTTATGACGACTTCTTTACCAATGTTGCTGCCGGTCCTTTAGGATAACTCAATGCAAAAGCATTGTTATAAATTGTATTAAATTTTAAGGAGAGATTATCATGTCAAAATTCTGTACATCATGTGGTACTGCTTGTGACGATAACGCTAACGTTTGCACAAACTGCGGTACAAGATTCGAAGCTGCTCAGGTAGCTGCTCCTGCAGCAGAAGCTACAGCTACAACAAAGAAGACAAACATCATTGCAGTTGCTATTGCTGCTGTTGCTGTTGTTTTACTCGTTGTTCTCTTTGCTTCACTTCTCGGCGGCGGTTACGAAAAGCCAATCAAGAACTTCTACAAAGGTATCGAAAAGATGAACTGGGATAAGTACGCTAAGGCTTTCACAGAAGACTACGCTGACTACTTTGACGAAAACTATCTTGAAGACTACGACCGTGACTTTGAAGACTACTGCGAAAGCATGTTTGAAATGTATGAAGAAGAAGTTGGCGACGACATCAAGATTTCATACAAGATCGTTGGCAAGTTCAAGTACACAGAAGATCAGATTGAAGATATCGAAGACGAATACAAGGATGACTACGACGAAAAGATCAAGATTTCAAAGGCTTACTCTGTAGTTGTTCTCGAAACTATGAAGGGTGACGAAGACAAGTACTTAACATGGGAAGAGTTCACAATCTGTAAGGTAAAGGGCGAAGGCTGGAAGATTATCAAGTAATCTGCCGCTTTTCATATTAACTAATCAAACTAAAAACTAATCGGAGGGAATTATCATGGCAAGATTTTGCACAAGCTGTGGTTCACAGGTAGAAGATACAGCTAACAACTGTCCAAGCTGCGGCGCTGCAATGGAAGCTCCAAAGGCTCAGACAGCTCCAAACGCACAGGATATTTTAAACGACAGATTAAACGAAGCTCCTGCAGCTCCTGCAGCTACTCCTGCAAATCCTAATACTTCAAAGTATATCGGTATGGGCGTTGCTGCTGTTGTTGCAATCTTAGCAATCGTTCTGATCTGCAACATTTTCAGCGCAATTTTCGCTGGCAACTACAAGACACCACTCAAGAACCTTTTGAACGGTGTTGAAAAGGAAAACGAAAAGAAGTTCACAAACGCATTCTCAGAAAAGATGCTTGATGAAATGAAGATGAAGGATGACGATATCGAAGATTACCTCGATTCAATCACAGAAATGCTTGAAGAAATGTATGGCGATGACATCAAGATCGACTTCAAGATTACTGACAAGGAAAAGATTGACAAGGACGATATCGAAGATCTCAACAAGGTCCTCAAGAAGATCGACAAGAAGCTCAAGATCAAGAAGGCTTACACTCTCGAAGTTGAAGTTGAAATCGAAGGCGATGACGATGACGCTACTCTCGAATGGGAGCTCGGCGTTGCTAAGTTCAAGGGCGATGGCTGGTGCTTAGTTGATACACCTGATACATTCGGTTCAAGATACCAGTGGACAGAAAACGGCTACTCAGCTGACGATATCGCAGGTCTCCTCGGCTTCTAATAAAAGCTATTAACACCCCGATTTTTCGGGGTGTTTTTTTATTGCTTGACATTACACTCTTGTTATTTTATAATTAAATGCGTAAGGATTTTTAAAAAAAGGAGTTATTACAATGGCAAACATCTGCAAAAACTGCGGTTTTGAATTTGACGAAAATGAAAATATCTGTCCTGAATGCAATACAGAGCTTTTGGCTGAAAATGAAGAAATTGAAGAGGTTATCGAAGAAGAGATTTCAGAAGACAATACAAGCGATAACACACCTGCTGATGACAGCAAGGCTTCAAAGGCTATTAGCAACGGTGTTACTGTAATATGCTTTATTATGGTTATCGCTTTGGCGTTAGGTCTTTTCTATGTAATTTTTATCGACAACAGCAATGTTCCGATAAAAAAGTTCTTGAAGGGTATCGAAAAGGAAAATAATGATAAATTTATTTCAGCCTTTTCTGATTATATGATAAGCGATACTGCGAAAGGCGAGAACTTTGCAAAACAGATAAACGATATGCTCGAGGATACCTACGGCGAGAATATCGAGCTTGACTACGAAGTTGTTACTAAAGCAGAAGTTGAAGAAGATGTTCTCAAGCTTCTAAATGGCATCTTTTCTACAATAGGCGATGGCAAGATGGAATTTGTAAAATCCTACGCTGTTGAAATCAAGCTTGAAGTCAAGGGCGACAATTCAACCGCTACTCTTGACTGGACGCTTGATATTGCAAAGCTCAAAGGCGAAGGCTGGGTAATATTCGGCGCTCCCGCAGATTTTACCATGCAGGAAAAATGGATCATCTCAACCGATTCATCTGGTGAAATGGCTTCATAAAAGCTTTTTAGTATTCTGAAAACTTTTAAAAGGGGGAGACAAAAATGGCATCAATGTGCAAAAAATGCGGCGAACGGATAGAAGATACAGATATTATCTGCAAAAACTGTAATACGACTATAGAAGCTTTGGAGAGCAATGTTTCTGATTCTGCAGAAGTTGTATCCAGCGGCAGTCCTTCAAAAAGGAAAAAAGCTATTCGCATCGGTATAACAGTAGGTTGTGCGGTACTTATAATTGCGACTATCATCGCAGTGTTCTACGCTATATTCACAAACGACTACCAACGCCCTATTGAAGAGTTTTTCATAAGCATTCAGGAGCAGAAAAACAAGGACTTTCTGGATGTATTTCCCGAATGGTTTGTAAAAGACGCTGAAATTGAAGGGAATTGTGCAAAACAGATACATGATATGCTTGAAGATGCATACGGCGAAAATCTCGAATTTGACTACAAGATAGTTGAAAAAGAAGAGGTGGATGAAGACCTTCTGGCGCTTTTGAGTACTCTTCTTTCTGCAATGAACGAAGGTCGTACAGAAATCAAAAAATCATTCAGTATTACCCTCGATGTTCATATAAAAGGTAATACCAGCAGCGCGGATACCAGCTGGAATATGGAAATATCAAGACTCAAGGGCGAAGGCTGGGTAATATTTGATTCTCCTAATGAATTTCTTGAAAAGGGAAAATGGGCTATCGCCGACGATAATGAAATAGAATAATTTTTCCTTACACCTCGGTTTTTCGGGGTGTTTTTCTTTTATCAGGCTTTTTATAACCTTTTAACACTGTTGACAATTTTCGCTTTATGCGGTATAATAATGTTTTGAAGAATAAATAAACTGATTGGAGTTGTATGTTATGACAAAGCAGAATATTATCACTCAGGAAGGCTATGACAAACTCGTTGCGCAGAGAGAATTTCTTGTAACTGTTCGTCGTAAGGAAGTAGCTGAAAAGCTCAAGGAAGCTCGTTCATTCGGTGACCTTTCAGAAAACGCTGAATACGATGAAGCTAAAAACGAACAGGGTATTCTTGAAGCTCAGATCGCCGCTTTGGAAATTCAGATTCAGAACAGCGTTATCGTTGCTGATGATGAAATTTCAACTCACGAGGTTGGTATCGGTACAAAGGTAAAGCTCAAGAACCTTGACGCTGACACTATCGAGGAGTTTGCTATCGTTGGTTCAAACGAATCTGACCCTGAAAACGGTAAGATTTCTGATGAATCACCTATCGGCAAAACTTGCCTTAAGAAGAAGGTCGGCGATAAGGTAGAGGTTACTACTCCTGACGGCAGTATCAGAAACTTTGAAGTTCTGGAAATTTCAAAGGCATAATATAAAGGACTGAATAAAATGGCTAATGAAAATATTGAAAATGTAGTTACACCCGAAGAAGAGGGCATGACTGCAGAAGACATAAACATCTTAAAGAAGGTAAGGCTTGAAAAGCTTGATAACCTCAAGGCTTCAGGCAACAACCCTTATGAGATCACAAAGTTTGATGTTTCTTCTCACAATGCAGACCTGAGAAAGGCTTATGAAGAATTTGAAGCCCAGTGCAAGGAAAAAGCAGGCGATGATGAAGAAACGCTCAAGACTCTTTTAGAAGAAGGCAACTCAAAGATTATCACTATCGCCGGCAGAATCATGACATGGCGAGATATGGGTAAGGCAAACTTTATCGACGTTCGCGATGCGTCTGACAGAATGCAGGTTTACGTTCGTATGAACGACATCGGGGAAGACGCTTTCAAGGAATTCAAGACATGGGATATCGGTGATATCGTTGGTGTTGAAGGCTTTGTTTTCAGAACAAGAAAGGGCGAGATCTCTATTCACGCAAAGAGCATAAAGCTCCTTTCAAAGTCACTTTTACCATTACCTGACAAGTGGCACGGTCTTAAGGACCAGGATATGAGATACCGTCAGAGATATGTTGACCTTATCGTAAATCCTAACGTTTGCGATACATTCAGAAAGAGAAGCCAGATTTTAAGAGAAATCAGAGCTTATCTTGATAATATGGGCTATCTCGAGGTTGATACTCCGGTTCTCCATACTCTCGAAATCGGTGCTTCTGCAAGACCTTTTATCACTCACCACAATACTCTTGATATGGATATGTATCTGAGAATTGAAACTGAACTTTACTTAAAGCGTCTTATCGTAGGCGGTTTTGAAAGAGTTTACGAGGTAGGCAGAATCTTCAGAAACGAAGGTATGGATACTTCTCACAACCCTGAATTTACTTCTGTTGAAATGTATCAGGCTTATACAGATTATCTCGGTATGATGGATATCATCGAGGATATGTATAAGACTATCACAAGAAATGTTTGCGGCACTGATGTTATCACATATCAGGGCGTTGAGATCAATATGGGTAAGCCTTGGGAAAGACTTACAATGATCGAAGCTGTTGAAAAGTATGCAGGCGTTTCATATAACGACTGGGCAACCGATGAAGACGCAAGAGCCTGCGCAAAGGCAAAGGGCGTTGAGGTTGACGAGGGCGACAAGGCTACAAAGGGTCACGTTCTTATCGCATTCTTTGAAGCATTTGTTGAAGACAAGCTTGTTCAGCCAACAATTATTTACGATTACCCTGTTGAAAACTCACCTCTTGCAAAGAGAAAGCCAACAGACCCTGCATTTACAGAAAGATTTGAATACTTCATCTACTGCAGAGAAATGGGTAACGCATTCTCCGAGCTTAACGACCCTATCGACCAGAAGGAAAGATTTGTTAAGCAGGTTGAAGCAAAGAGAGCTCAGGGCGCTAACGCTGAGGTTGACGAAGACTTCGTTACAGCTCTCGAATACGGTCTTCCACCAACAGGCGGCTTAGGCTTCGGTCTTGACAGACTCGTAATGTTACTCACAGACTCTCCATCAATCAGAGATGTTCTGTTGTTCCCAACAATGAAACCAATTGAATAACAACCCCATCCCCGAGTAACCCTCGGGGATTTTTGTTTGCAAACTATTGGTTTTGTTCTGATATTATGTTATAATATACATATCGTATTGCATCATCAATAATATGAATTTTATTTCAAAAGGTTGTGAGTATTGTGGTAAATTTGAAATCATTATCATCTGAAGGAAAAATTGCATACTTAATTAAACCTATTCTGCGTGTTTTACAAGAAGCTGGTGGTCAGTTACAGCGTTCAGATATCAAAGAGCGAATATCTGATTTAGATGATCAAATTGCTGAATTTGCCGAACTTGTTAAAAAATCCAGTAAAACTGGTAACACCTATAAAGAATTCAATTTCAAATTTAACTTTGCTATTAAAAACCTTTTCTTTATGGATTTGGTGACATATACTGACTCGTCGTCTATAACTTTAACCGAAAAAGGTCTATATATTGACATAGATAAAATTGATGTTCAAAAGGAAATTATTGAACCATCGAAAAAATTCTGGGAAGAACTCAGCCAAAACAACAAGAAAAACAAAGCCGTAAACGTGAGCGATAGCGAAGAAGAAACTCAAGCAGAAGAAAAAATCAAAGATGATTTTAAAGAAACGTTGCTTGGTGCTATAGCTAAAATGAGCCCAAAGAAATTTGAAGCATTCTCTAGAGCTTTATTAAATCGTATGGGCGTAGAATTCACTGAAAAGGGAGTTCAGATTAGCAACGACGGTGGCATAGACGGCTATGGTTATCACATTGATGCCAATGACTTCAGAACAACAAGAGTTGTAATTCAATGTAAGCGATATAATGTTGCCCCTGTATCCGAACCAGAAATCAATCAATTCTTAGGAGCTATGAACAAGTATCAAGCCGACTATGGTGTGTTCATTACTAATGGAAGATTCACAAATGCCGCAAAAATTGCCGCAAGAGAAGGTTCTCCTATAACTTTAATCGATGGCAACGAATTAGTTCGTTTAGTTACTAGATACGAATTATATATAACACCTGTAAAAACTTACATATTAGATGATTTTTATAATAACGAAGAATAATGCTTTTACCCCTCACAAAAGTGAGGGGTTGTTTTATTTTTTTGATGTGGTATAATTGGGATAGGGTTTATGGATTTCTTTGAGAGAAATATTTTAGAACAAACGGAGGAGAGTTTATGCTCAGTATTATTTTAGGTGAGCTGGTTCTATATGGCTTACCGGTGGCGATTGTTATATTCTTTGTTGTAGCACTTGTTCGATTTATGGCTGCAAAAAGCAAGAACAAAAAGGCAGAGGGCACATTTTCGGCAGATGAGATGAAAAAGAGAAAAATAACACTTATTGTGGCATCAATTCTGGCGGCTGCTCTGCTTTTGTTCATTATAGGGCTTATTGCGCTTATGTTTTTAGCCGTAGCGTATATGTAGGGTGAGCGCTATGAAGGACAAGATATTTTACCGACTGCTTTTTGCGGTTTTAGGCATTTGCACAGCGCTGACTCTGGCGCACTTTATTTACATAGCCTACGCTTATAACCACTGCTCTATTATCTATTTTATCGGAAAGGAGCTGTGGTAAATGGATCGCAAAAAGCTTAAAAATCAGCTTCTGATTATTTTTCTGATTATTTTTATTTTTGGCATTTTCAACTTTTTTGCATATCAGTTTATGACAAAACGCCTTGCCAACAATTTCAGCGGCGCTACGCAAGCGCAGATGATTGACGTTAAAAGCTATCTGCCTTTTGAGGAAGGCTCTGACCTGCCTGACATTGACACAGATATGCTCATTACAGACAATCTGCCTGTACTCGATGGTGCGGCGGCACTTGTTCCTGTATATGCGGCAATTATTGATAACATTTACCCTGAGGGCTGTGTTACATACGAGGGTGGAGAGTTTTCTGACGATAATTTCTATGGCGAAAACTTTGCGCCTGACAGCGCTATGCAATACAAAAACACCGTTCGCGGTTATCAGGCTATTGTTGACGGTACAACTGATATTCTCTTTTGTGCCGCACCGTCTGCGGACCAGAAGAAGTATGCAGAGGATAAGGGCGTTGAGCTTGTATATGTGCCCGTTGGGCTTGAAGGGTTTGTTTTCTTTGTAAATAAGGAAAATCCAGTTGATAACCTTTCAGCACAGCAGATTCGTCAGATTTATTCAGGCGAGATTACAAACTGGGAGGATGTCGGCGGCGCTGACAGAATTATAAACCCCGTTACCCGTTTAGCGGGCAGCGGTAGCCAGACCGCCTTTGAAAACTTTATGGGCGATTACAAAATCGGTAGAAAATCACCTTTTGCATTACTTGGCGCTTCGCTCGGATTTTCTTTTCGATATTACATGGATGGCATTGTTGAAAACGATGCTGTAAAAATGCTCTCGCTAAACGGCGTTTATCCATCGGCTGAAAACATCAAAAACCGCAGTTATCCTATCGTTGCACAGTTCTATGCTATATACAGAAAGGATAATGATAACGAGAATATACAAAAGGTTATCGATTGGCTGTTGACTGATGAGGGTCAGACGCTTATTGAAGAATGCGGTTATGTAAGAATAAACTAAATTTTGCCTTCCAGAAAGTATTCTGGGAGGCTTTTTTATTGACAATCGGGGTTTCTGGGTTTATAATGTAACTAACGTTATGTAACACTTGTTGCAGATAGGAGATAGTTATGCCGCCAAAAGCAAAATATACAAGAGAAGAAATTATAGATATAGCTTTAGAGCTTGCCGCTGAAAAGGGGATAGAAGCACTTACTGCAAGAGAGTTAGCAGGCGCACTTAATACTTCGACAAGACCGATATTTACTGCGTTTATTTCTATGGATGAGGTAGCGCACGAGGTAAGAAAGGCCGCATTGAAAAAATACGAGGCGTATGCAAAAGCGGCAGAAGGTTTTACACCCGTTTACAAGGCGCTCGGGGTACAGATGGTTAAGTTTGCAAAGGAAAACCCGAAGCTTTACAGACTTTTGTTTATGTCGCAAAAGCCTGAGGCCAGAAGCTTTGACGATGTTTTTGCAAATCTCGGCTATATAGCCAACCTCTGCGTTGAGGTTATTGGACGTGATTACGGACTGAGTAATGATGACGCAAAGCTGCTTTTCAAGCATAACTGGATAAACACCTATGCATTGGGCGCACTTATCGCTACAAAGGTCTGCGATTTTACAGAAGAAGAAATTCAGGATATATTAAGCAGAGAGTTTGTTGCAATGCTGACACTTATAAAGTCGGGTAAGGTGAAGGACTGCACAACTATTCCGACAAAGCAGGGAGAATAATATGAAAATTGAAAACAACATTATAAAACATTATCTTAAAAATGTATACTTTATCACGGGTACAGCATATGCGGGAAAATCGACAATGGTTAAGATGCTCTCAGACAGATTTGATATGATTTTCTGTGGTGAAAATTATCACAGCGAGATTTCTGATATTGTGGCAACTGCCGACGCACAGCCTGACATTTGCTTTGTAAACAATATGGCTGATTGGAAGGAGTTTGTAACTCGCTCACCTGAAGAATATGAGCGATGGATTTTCAGTGTTGGAAAAGAGGCGGCTGAATTTGAGGTTGCAAAGCTGATTTCTCTGCCACGCGACAGGAAGGTTATTGTTGATACAAATATTCCATTGGAGATACTCAAAGAAATTTCAGATTATAATCATGTAGCGGTTATGCTATCACCGCAGTCGATGAGCGTTGAGCGATTTTTTGACCGCGATGACCCTGAAAAGCAGTTTATTCTGAGCGTTATTGACAGCTGTGAAAATTCAGCCGAGGTAATGGAAAACTACAAAAAAGGGCTTTCGCTTATAAACAGCAAAAAGCATTATGATGAGCTTTTAAACAGCGGATTTTTTACAGTTGTAAGAGAAGACTCAACCGCTGATACCAAAGAAGAGGTTTTTGAAAAAATCGCAAGACATTTTAAGCTTTTGTAAAAGAGGTGGATTCTATGTTGAGATTAAGACCGTTTAAGAATAGTGACGCTGAGTTTATTGTAAAGTGGATAACCGACGAAAAGCAGTTTTATATGTGGAGTGCAGGGAGATTCGGGGAATTTCCGCTTGACGCAAAAAGGCTTTGCGAGCATTATGAGAAAAGTGGCGATAACTTTTTTACATTTACCGCATTTGATGAAAACGGCGTTGCGGGGCATCTGATTATAAGATTTTTAGATGACAAGAAGGAAGAAGCAAGGCTTGGGTTTATTATTGTTGACAGCAAGATAAGGGGCAAGGGCTACGGACATAAGATGATTGAGCTTGCAATTAAATACTGCTTTGAAATACTGATGGTTTCAAAGGTTTCGCTTGGAGTTTTTGACAATAATCCTAACGCTTACAACTGCTACAAGGCTTGTGGGCTGAAAGAAACGGGCGGCACCTGGCAGATAAAGCTGATGGGCGAGGACTGGAACTGTATTGAAATGGCGATAGAGAAGGATGAGTATATATGAATTTTAAAATTAAAGAAGAAAGACTGACAGCAAGCGAGTATATCGAGTTTTTAAAGCACACCGATTTAGGCTCACAGTATCCGAAGGAGCGTTTTGAAAAAAGAATTGAAACTCTTGTAAAGAGCGTTTCTATAAGCCTTGTTGCAAGAGATGAATATGGAAATATAATCGGCGTTTGCTTTGGTATTACAGATTTTGCATACTGGCTTTTTATGACGGATCTCGGCGTTGTAAGAGAATGGGTAGGCAAGGGCGTAGGAAAGGCTCTTGTTAAAAAGCTGCATGAGGTAGCAGGCGGCGAAAAGGATATTATTATGTATACCTGCGCTAATGAAAACGCTGTTGGGTTTTATGAAAAGCTTGGCATGACAAGACCGCAGGATATGATGAGCTACAATAAAATTGAGTGGACGGATTTTGTTGTTGAGTAAGGAGCAAAAAATGAACGAGCAGATAAAAGCACATATCGAGAAATTCTCAGAAGAAATAAAGGATATGTTTTCAAACCTAAGACAGCTGATTTTTGACAGCACAAGCGCTGAAATTGATGAGGTTTTATGGGCAAGGCTGCCTAGCTACAACGTGGGCGATAAGTTTGTAAGGCTTATCCCTTTTGGCGACCATATAAATGTAGAAGCAGTGGCAATATTAAATCACAAGGACAAGCTCTCAGGCTTTAAAATTACGCCAAAGGGAATGCTGCAGATTTTTGTAAAGCAGGAAATCCCGAGTGAGATTTTACTGCAGATATTTAAAGAAACTTTGGGAGAATAGCTATGGCAACATCAAAAGAATATCTCGCATTTATTACAGAACAGTTATCGCTGATTGATGGGATAAGCTTTAGACAGATGATGGGAGAATACATATTTTATCATCACGGAAAAATTGCGGCATACCTATGCGACAACAGACTTCTGGTAAAGCCTGTTAAGAGTGCTTTGGCACTTATGCCGACAGCACGACTTGAGCCACCTTATGAAGGAGCAAAGGATATGCTTTTGGTTGACAATGTTGATGACAGGGAGTTTTTGAAAACGCTGTTTGAGCAGATGTTTGATGAGCTACAATAAAATTGAATGGACAGACTTTGTTGTTGAATAAGGGGTAAAATATGCAAACAATACTTAAAAATTTTCTTGATGACAAAGGCAGGCTTACGGCTTTTCCGTCAAAAAGAAAAATGAAGCTTTACGCACTCTTGTATCTTGGGAGTAAGATTGAAGCGGATAGGGTATATACAGAAAAAGAACTAAATGAGCTTTTGAAAAGCTGGCACACTTTTTGTGACCCGGCAACGCTCAGGCGTGAGCTTTATACTCACAAAATTTTAAACAGAAATCAAAACGGCAGTGAATACTATCTTGAAAAAGTTCAGCCGACAATTGAACAGCTTGAGGCAAAATACGGGTAAGGAGTTATTGTATGGCTATGTGGAATCCCTGGCGGGGATGTAAAAAATGCAGTGAGGGCTGTCTGCACTGCTACATACACAAGGGTGACGCAAAGCGTGGAGTAGATACTGGCAACATCATTCTGACAAAGGATTTTAAAAAGCCGATTGAAACGCTCAAAAACGGCAGTTACAAGATGAAATCGGGGACTGTATACACCTGCTTTTCTACCGACTTTTTAATTGAAGAGGCAGACTTGTGGCGGGAGGAATGCTGGCAGATGATTAAAAAAAGAGAAGACTGCACATTCTTATTTTTGACAAAGCGAATTGACAGATTTTTAAAATGTATCCCTGATGACTGGGGCGAGGGGTATGAAAATGTTGTAGTATGCTGTACTGTTGAAAATCAGAAAAACGCAGATTACAGACTGAGTATTTTTCAAAACCTGCCTATAAAACACAAATGTATTACCGCACAGCCTTTGCTTGAGGGGATTGACATTGAAAGGTATCTTACAGATATAGAGCTTGTAGTAATTGGCGGTGAGTCAGACTACAATGCAAGACCGCTTGATTTTGAATGGGTTTTGGATATAAAAGGGCAATGCGAAAGGAAAAATGTATCCTTTGAGTTTCGTCAATGCGGGACGCATTTTATCAAGGACGGGAAGCTATATACGCTCAAAACCTCTGACCTTTGCTCGCAGGCAAAAAAGGCAAGGATAGATTATAAGAGAAGGGATTTTTGATATGATAAGAAGAATGAAAAGGGAAGATATTGCAGCCTGCGCTGAGATTTTATGCTCAGTTTACAACAACGAGATGTGGCAATGCAGATGGGATATGAAAACGGGTATTGAATATCTTACCGACTACTTTGACGCAAAAAAGTTTGTAGGCTTTGTTATAAAAGAGGATGAAAAAATCATAGGCGCTATGTTTGCGCATGAAAAGGTATGGTGGAATAACAGCGAGCTTTTTATTGATGAGATGTTTATTCTGCCACAGCTTCAAAGAAGCGGTAAGGGCAGTATGCTCATAAATGCCGCTGAAGAATATGTAGCCGAGCACAAACTTGCGGGGCTTACTTTATCTACAAACAAATATGCACCTGCACCACTATTTTATCGCAAAAACGGATTTTCAGACAATGAATGCATCATGTTTATGTATAAGGAGATGTAATTTATGCGACTTGATGGCTTTGGATTATTTGTAGAAGATATGGGTAAAATGATAAGATTTTACAGAGATGTTTTAGGCTTTGAGATAAAAGAGGGGGAGGATACCTCAAACGTTTATCTTGTAAAGGATAATACTCTGTTTTTACTTTATGGCAGAAATGATTTTGAGAAGATGACAAGCAGAAGGTATGAATATATCAAGGGCGTAAACGGTCATTTTGAAATTGCCCTTTATGTTGATACCTTTGAAGAGGTTGATATTGCATACAATGATGCTGTCAAAAAGGGTGCGGTTTCAGTGCTTGAGCCTGAAACTGAGCCATGGGGACAGCGCACCTGCTATATTGCAGACCCTGAAGGAAACCTGATTGAAATAGGCTCATTTGACAGACCTTTTGACAGGTAGTTTTAGCTGTAAATTTTATTCTATTGACTTTTTGAGATAAAAAAAGTATACTATAAATAGAGCTTTTTATCGGAGCAGGCTTTTGTTTGCTCCGTTTTTTACATCTGAAAGGACTTTGTTATGGATACAGAAAAGAAAAATTCTCCTGCTATGGAAATAGATGATGATGAGTATGAGCGCATGCTTTATGAAGAACAGAAAAAGCAGGCACAGAAATCTCAGGAGGATTATGAAAGAGAATTAGAAGAGCGCAAGAAAAAACAGCGCGAGGAAGAAAAGGCAAGGCAGGCAAGGCTCAATCAGGAAAGAATTGAGCTTATGAAACTCAAGAGCGGTCTTGTTGAAGAAGTAGAGGAAGAAGTAAAGGAAGAAGAAAAAAAGGAAATGACCTTTTCTGAGAAGCTTTCAAACTTCTGGTATCACTACAAGTGGCCCGTTTTGATTGCCTCATTCTTTATAATCGTTTTTGGATATATCACCTACGATACTATCACAAGAGATAAGCCTGACATCACCATTTTAAATCTGACAGACAATGGCGGTAATCTGAGAAACCCTTATATTTCTGAATTTTTTGAGGGCTTTTGCGATGACTTCAACGGTGACGGCGAAATTCACGTTACGGTTATTGATATTCCGATAAATCACGAATCAACAAACTATGCTGACGCTAACGCTGTTACTGCAAAGCTGATCTCACAGTTTCAGAGCGGCGAAGCGGTACTTCTGATTTTTGACAAGACATCGTTTGAGGATATTGAGCCTGAAAAGACTCTGACAGATATGACCTCACTTTTCCCGGGAAATGAAAACTGCGTAAACATCGGTTACAAGCTGACCAGCGAAAAGCTCAAGGTTGACTGGAAATGGGAGGCTATCCCGCAGAATATGTATCTCGGCATCAGAACGCCTACAAAAACTCTTGTTGACAGCTTAGAGGAGATGCAGGAGGTTTATGATGACTCGATGATTGTTTTGAAGAGAGTTGTTGAATATTTAGGATAATGTGAAATTAACCCCGTGAAGAAATATCTTCACGGGGTTTTGTATTTAAAATTTTTAAGCTGATATCAGACGAAATTTCAGCTAAGAATGTTTTTTGAGAATTCTGTTGATTTTTAACAGATTATATCTCTGTAGCATACTGCTATATCCGTTGAGCAAGAATACAATAAGAGCAAATCCTACCTTTAGCATACTTATCGGGGAGTCCAATAAGCATATTATCAGCAGAATTAGTCCTATGACTGCTCCTGAAAAATGAATTTTCAAATTCTTTCTGAATTGTTCTCCTAAGAAGATAATATCTTCTCTGGAATGTCCCCTTAAAAAGTAATTATCATTATCGTGAGTTTTTGTATGTTTATTAAACTTTGACTTACAATACAGCACGAGCTTTCTATAATACTTTATTCCGAGTAGTTCGTATATTTTCGCTTCCATACTTCTCCTTTAGCATACTCTTATTTTCCATTAAAACAAACTAAAGCCACTTTTAATATTATTATTAAAAGTGGCTTTGTTTTACTTTCGCCTATTGAGCATATCCCTTTAGGAATTTAATTTTATTCTTCAGTTTCTTCTGCTGATTCTTCATCATCATCAGGTTCATCGTTTTCTTCGATAACCTCATTTTTCTGAGCCTCAGCATCTTCCTGAGCGATTTTTGCGAGTTCTTCTTCGCTCAGCTTTTCAACCTCTGCGATTTCAGCCTCGTCATCATGTTCAGCGCGGGCGAATGCCACGATTGAAACATCATCACGGAGTCTCATAAGACGAACGCCTGATGCGTATCTGCCCATTGGGTGAATATCAGAAACTCTCAGTCTGATTACGATACCGTCAGATGAAATCATCATGATATCTTCATCTTCGCTTACTGAAACTATGCCGCAGACCTTGCCCTTTTGTGCAACATTCTTGTAGTTTGTAAGACCGTAACCGTTACGGTTTTGCAATCTGTAGTTTGAAAGCTCTGTCTTTCTGCCCTGTCCCTTTTCGGTAATGGTAAGAATTGTTGTATTTTCTCTTACTCTTGCCATTGAAACTACTCTGTCGTCACCACGGAGCTTGATTGCACGGACACCGTGAGCAGTTCTTGCCATTGTTCTGAGCTTGTTTTCAGCAATTCTGATTGCCATACCATTTGATGTAGCAACGATAAGCTCGTTTTCGCCGTGGGTAATCTTTGCAGCTGCGATTTCATCGCCCTCATCAAGACCGATAGCGATAAGACCATTCTTACGAACATTTTTATACTTTTCAATAGCTGTTCTCTTTATCTTACCGTTTGCAGTAACCATTGTAATAAACTTACCTTCATCAAATGATTCAATTCTCATCATCGCTGCAATCTTTTCACCCTCTGAAAGAGGTAAGAGATTTATTATATTTGTACCTCTTGACTGCTTTGAGCCTTCAGGCAGTTCATAACACTTAAGCTTATATGCAATACCCTTGTTTGTAACAAACAGGATATTATCATGTGATGAGCATGTAAACATCTCGCTTATAACATCCTCTTCACGCTGCTTCATACCAGTAACGCCCTTACCGCCTCTGTTCTGAGCCTTGTATACAGATGATGCCATTCTCTTGATGTAACCGATGTTTGTAAGAGTTACAACCTGTTCTTCAACAGGGATAAGGTCTTCAATATCAACCTCACCTGATACTGTTTCAATCTGAGTACGTCTAGGGTCACCGAATTTCTTGTGAATTTCTGAAACTTCATCAAGGATTGTCTGCAAAATTCTCTCGTGTGAATGTAAAAGGTCATCCAGATCTGCAATCTTATCCTTTATCTGAGCGAGTTCATCGATAATCTTCTGGCTTTCCATACCTGTGAGCTGGATAAGACGCATCTGAGCGATGTAGTCAGCCTGAATTTCTGTCAATGCAAAGCGCTCAATGAGCTTTTCCTTAGCCTCCTGAGGAGTTTTTGAGCCTCTGATAATTGCGATAACCTCATCAATGAAGTCAAGCGCTAATACCAAGCCCTCTAAGATATGCTCACGCTCTCTGAGCTTTTTGAGATCAAATATCGTTCTTCTTGTTATAACAGATACCTGATGATCAAGATACTGCTCGAGCATCTGCTTTAATGTTAAGATCTTAGGGTTGCCGTCAACGAGAGCGAGCATAATAACGCCCACTGTATCCTGAAGCTGAGTAAGTGAGAAAAGCTTATTCAAAACTATCTGAGGAATAGCATCCTTTTTAAGCTCGATAACAATTCTCATACCCTGTCTGTCAGACTCATCACGGAGATTGTGGATACCGTCTAAACGCTTATCCTTAACAAGCTCTGCGATATGCTCGATAAGACGGGCTTTATTTACCATGTATGGAATTTCGTGAACGATAATGCAGTTTCTGCCCTTGATTTCTTCAATTGATGTATTTGAACGAAGAGTTATCTTACCTCTGCCTGTTGCATACGCTGCTCTGATACCTGATCTGCCCATAATGATACCACCGGTAGGGAAGTCAGGACCCTTGATACATTCCATAAGCTCTTCTAAAGTACAGTCAGGGTTTTCAACCAAAAGCTTCAGACCATCGATAACCTCGCCTAAGTTATGAGGCGGAATGTTTGTTGCCATACCAACAGCGATACCAACTGAACCGTTTACCAGAAGGTTTGGAAAACGTGACGGCAAAACTGTAGGTTCTTTTAAACGGTCATCATAGTTTGATGTAAAATCTACTGTATCCTTATTGATATCAGTAAGCATTTCCATAGAAAGCTTACCCATCTTTGATTCTGTATAACGGTAAGCAGCAGGTGGGTCACCATCGACTGAACCGAAGTTACCGTGACCGTCAACAAGAGGATATCTCATTGAGAAATCCTGCGCAAGTCTTACCATTGCATCATAAACTGATGCGTCACCGTGTGGGTGATATCTACCAAGTACAGTACCTACTGTATCGGCACATTTTCTGTATGCCTTGTCAGGTGTAAGACCGTTTTCAAACATAGTATAGAGGATTCTTCTATGAACAGGCTTTAAACCGTCTCTTACATCAGGCAACGCTCTTGAGGTAATAACCGACATAGAATATTGAATGAAGGAGTTTTTCATTTCTTTTTCAATATCGGTAACTATTACCTTTGTATTGTCATTATACACTTTTATTCACTCCTAGTTTTCCTTTTTGTAGTTTGCTTCAAGCTTTCTTAGTAAAAACTCGCTTAAAAAGCTGATTTTTTCTTCATTCATAAACCTTTTTGGCAAAACGTAATATGTCTTTTGCTCAATAAGGAACAAGATGAAATAATCTGCACTTTCAACAGCTTCAATCTCGTAATCGAAAAATTTATAAGTAGCAGGAGGTGGAAGAGGAGTTTCTTCTTCATCTTCATCTGCATCTTCATTATTTTCTAAATCTTCGATAAAGCCAATTGTTGAAACCTCAAAACCATCTTCAAAAAGGGAGAATTTATACTTGTCACCCTCTATTGCCAAAAGCGCTTCAAGTAAGTTTTTTCTGATAATCTTCTGATTTACCCATTGCATAACAATGATTGCTATACATATTGCAACAAGCGCCCAGCCCATCATATAATCAGGCTTGTTGATAACCTGATACAAAGAAAGAGCAAGAGGAATCAGAAAGAGCAAAGATGTTCTTAAGCATTTTTTGTATACATATTTTTTCTGAAACAATCTGTAGCTGAAATCCTCATCAGCGTTTGTGAGAGAGTATTCAAGCTCCCAGATCGGTTCATCTTTTAATATCATTTCTTCTGACATCGTAAAATCACCATTAAATATCAAGGTTGGTTGCGTATTTAGCATTCTTTTCAATAAACTGACGACGTGGTTCAACCTTATCGCCCATTAAGATTGTAAAGATTTCATCTGCCTTCATAGCATCTTCAAGGGTAATTTTTATCATTGTTCTGCGCTCAGGGTCCATAGTTGTTTCCCAAAGCTGCTCAGGGTCCATTTCACCAAGACCTTTGTAACGCTGAATGTCAACCTTCTTGGTTTCATCGCCGCCTGATAATTCTTCGATATAGCTGTCTCTTTCTTCATCGGAGAATGCATAACGAACATTCTTACCACGGGAGAGCTTATAAAGAGGTGGCTGAGCGATATATACATGACCCTGCTCAATGAGCGGTCTCATAAATCTGAAGAAGAATGTAAGTAACAAAGTTCTGATATGCTGACCGTCAACGTCAGCATCGGCCATGATAATAACTTTGCCGTATCTGAGCTTTTCAATATCAAAATCTTCACCGATACCTGTACCGAGTGACGCTACGACCGGCATGAGCTTTTCATTACCGTAAACCTTGTCAAGACGAGCCTTTTCAACGTTGAGCATCTTGCCCCAGAGAGCAAGGATAGCCTGATATCTTCTGTCTCTGCCGCTCTTTGCAGAACCGCCCGCTGAATCACCTTCGACGATGTAAAGCTCTGTATATTCCATATCTCTTTCAGAACAGTCTGCAAGCTTACCAGGCAGAGAGAATGAATCCATAGCGGATTTTCTTCTTGTTAGATCTCTTGCCTTCTTTGCAGCTTCTCTTGCCTTGGCAGCAGCGATTGACTTATCAAAAATAGCTCTTGCCTGAGCAGGATTTTCTTCAAGATAGTTCATCAGCTTTTCAGTTACAATGCTTTCAACCAAAGGCTTTACCTCAGGGTTACCGAGTCTGCCCTTTGTCTGACCTTCAAACTCACAATTTGTAAGCTTAACTGAAATAACTGCTGTCAAACCTTCTCTTACATCATCGCCTAAAAGCTTTTCGCCTTCTTTTAAGAGATTGAATTTCTTACCGTATTCATTGATAACCTTTGTAAGAGCGTTTTTAAAGCCTGTTTCGTGAGTACCGCCATCGGTAGTATGAATGTTATTTGCAAAAGATAAAACTACTTCGTTGTAGCTATCGTTATACTGCATTGCAATTTCAGCAGTTGAATCGCCTGAAATACCTGAAACGTAAATAACATCATCACTGAGCGGTGTCAATCCTCTGATCTCGTGGCTGTAGTTTACAAATTCTCTGATACCGCCTTCATAATGGAGAGTTTCAGAAACTGTTTCAGCCTCACGCAAGTCTGAGAATACAATTTTGATACCAGCATTTAAAAATGCCTGCTCACGAAGACGCTTGAGTAAAATCTCATAGTCATAATGAGTTGTTTCTTCAAAAATCTGACCGTCAGCCTTGAATGTAACGGTTGTACCTGTTTTATCGGTTTTGTCGATAATCTTCAAAGGCTCGCTGTAGTTGCCTCTTTCAAAACGCTGGAAATGAACATTTTCACCGTCATAGACAGTAAGCTCAAGCCACTCTGAAAGGGCGTTTACTACTGACGCACCTACACCGTGAAGACCACCGGCTACCTTATAACCGCCGCCGCCGAATTTACCGCCGGCATGCAGAATTGTATAAACTACTGTTGCAGCTGAAATCTTTTCTGTAGGGTGGATACCAGTAGGAATACCACGGCCGTTATCTGATACTCTGATAACATCGCCCTCCAAAATATCTACCTTTATCTCTGTACAGTAGCCAGCAAGCGCTTCGTCAATAGCGTTGTCAACAATTTCATAAACAAGATGATGCAGACCTCTTTCACCGGTTGAACCGATATACATACCAGGTCTTTTTCTTACAGCCTCAAGACCTTCAAGTACCTGAATCTGATTTTCATCATAGTTGTTTGACTTGTCAACAACGGTAGCATTGATGGCATCTTGCGCTGTTAAATCTCTTGTCTTTTCAATGTTTTCCATTTAACCAATCCTTTCACAAGAAAGCGAAATTATAGCTTGTCTATGTTTTTCATACGTTTTAATAATGTAGCGCAGGAAATCTGCGAAATATATACTGTTTCATTAAAATCCTCGTCTAAGCAGACTATAAAGGATTTTGGCATTTCATAATTTATATAGAAAATTCTATCATCCTTACCAGCTTTTTGCAGAAACTGCCTTGTAAGCTTTGAGGTTGATGATTTTTCAATATCGAAAATACCTATAACATCTTTTGTCTGAACTAAAACATCGTTACCTAAATGTAAATACATATTTTAACCCCGAACTATTTTTCCATCATCAATATTTATTGCAAGCCCTTTTTCTATAAGGCCTACTTCCTGCTTGTTACAGCAGGTAATGAAAACCTGCATATTTTTAATTTTATTGAGTACAAATGCTTGTCTTTTTAAATCAAGCTCGCTTAAAATATCATCTAAGAGTATAATCGGCGCTTCATTTGTCTGATTGTAATAAATATAAGCGGCTGCCAGCTTTAAAACTAAGGCGCTTGATCTTTTCTGACCCTGAGAGCCGAACTCTTTTACAGATAAGTCATTTATTTTAAGCTCAATATCATCTCTGTGAGCACCAACTGTTGTAAAACCAAGGCGAATATCATCAGCCTCATTTTTTCGCAGGGCTTCAAAATATTGCTCTTTCATTGCTTTTTCAGGATCTTGATACTCATTTTGCTTAAAAATAGTTGACTTATAGTATAAACTGAATATTTCTTTACCGTCTGATATATCTTTATACAAGTCAGATGCTACAAGCTGCAAAGCATCACAATACATTTTACGTCGGTATGACATATATGCACCGTACGTTGCAAGCTGTTCATCATAAGTGATAAGCAAATTCTTATCACCGTTTGAAAACGCAATTTCTTTTAATAGAGAATTACGCTGATTTATTACTCTTTCATACGCTGATACTACTCTTGCATATGAAACAGAAACCTGAGAAATGGATAAATCTATAAATCTTCTTCTAACATCAGGAGAACCTGACGCTAAGAACAAATCTTCAGGAGTAAATATAACGCAAACCATCTCACCAAATAATTTTGACATAAACGGAAGCTTTACACCATTTTTTGTTATATTCTTTTTCTTCAGGTTTTCGCTGAAAATTTCTACTGAAATATTCTGAACTCGCTGAATATTCTGAAAATCTACAGATATATTACATTTATCTCTGTCAAAAGCTATAAGACCTCTGTCCTTTGTGCCGCGAAAGCTAGAAACTCCGCTGCAAAGCCAGATAGCTTCCAAAAGGTTAGTTTTGCCCTGGGCATTATCACCCCAGATAACATTTAAATTTTCATCAGGCTCAAAGCTTATTCCTTTTAGATTTTTAAAGCCATCACACGAAATTTTTTTAATTATCATTTCTATACAATATGAATTTCAACGCCTGCAAGATAAACTTTATCGCCTTTTCTTATCTTTTTACCTCTCATAAGGCACTGTTCACCGTTTACATAAACTACGCCATCGGCAATAATTTCTTTTGCCTGACCGCCGGTTTCAGCTACACCGGTAAATTTCAATAAGCTATCTAGCTTTATAAATTCGGTTGAAATCTCTACTTCTTCAATCTGAATATCTTTTTTCATAAATGCACCTTATCTCAATCTTACAGGTAATACCAGGTAAACATAATTGCTATCCTTAGTAGAAACTATCTTCATAGGAAGATTACCGCCGTTCAACTGAAGCTTGATCTTATCTTCAGGAGTATTCTTGAGTGGATCAATAAGATAATGACAGTCAAAACCGATTTCAATCATCGGACCTGAAAGATCAATTTCGATTTCATCCTGTAATTTACCGATTGATGTAATACATGAAATTCTGAGCATTCCGTTATTGAAAAGACACTTAACAGGGGACTTGATTCTTTCATTGATCAAAAGTGAAGCACGTTCGAGCGCTGAAATAAACTTTCTCTTTTCAATGATAACCTCTGTAACTGACTTTTCAGGGATCGAGCCCTTATAATTATGGAATTCACCTTCTAAAAGACGGGAAATAACTGTATAATTATTTATCTCAAAAAGAATATGCTTTCTTGAAACGTTGATTGTACATAAAGCGTCATCTTCATCCTTTAAAAGCTTTGCAATTTCAGAAAGAGTTTTTGCAGGAACAACAAAACGATAATTTTTATCTGTTTTAACCTGCTCAGTTCTTACTGCAAGTCTGTAACCATCAAGTGCTACAAGATTGAAGGTATTGTCTTCAATTTCAAAAAGCTCACCTTTGAAGATCGGCTTTGCATCACTCTGGGATACTGCAAAAATTGTCTGAGAAATCATATTCTTGAGCATTGCCTGAGAAAGTGAAATAGTATCGTTACCGTTACATTCAGGTAATTCAGGATATTCATCAGCTTTCATAGCCTGGATGTTATATTCTGTAATACCTGCTGTAATTGTTGTATTTAAGTTTTCTTCAATATTGATAGTAACTTCATTATATTCGAGCTTCTTGATGATTTCTGTCAGAAGACGTGCATTAAAGCAAAATACTCCGTTTCCGTCAGCATTTACAGCTATTTTTGTCTTGATACCAATTTCAAGGTCATAAGCTGTAAGCAAAAGCTCATTGTTTTCAAGCTTGAAGAGAATACCTTCAAGTGATGGAATGCTGGCTTTATCTGCAACAGCTTTTGATACGTTTATCAGAGCTTCATATAATGGCTGCTTATCACATGTAAATTTCATTCTTAATAACCCCCGATTTCAGATTTTGTTTTTTATTAAAAGTAATGTGCGCATTAAAAATAATGAATAGATATATTTATATATTTAGTAGTAAGTATTAGTAACTGTTGAATATCGAAAATGTGGTTCAAATGGTGTAGCTACGCCGTTTGAACGTTCACATAAAAATCAACTGAAAATCAACAATTCAAAGTAGATAAAAATATGTGTGTTTAGAGTGTTTAAAAGTAGATGTTGATTGTTGAAAAAATCTTAAAAACTTAGTTTAGAAAGTTTATTTAGAAATTTTCTGTCATTTTCGTATTGAAAAAACTACTTTTAGGTAATTTGAAGTTAGTTGAAAACCAGATAGTATGTATACTCAAAACTGCGTAAAATCAAAATATAAAATTCATAGAAATCAACTTTTAAATCAATAAAAGTGTTGAAAACTATGTTGATTTAGTTGAAAACTAGTTTCGTAACTTTTTGAAAATACAGAAAATTTCTGAAAACAACATCATTTTTCGTAATTAGTTGTTTTTTAAGTTCTTCATGATATCTTCGACAGTTTCCTTCAAATCAGAATTCTTACCTATCATTTCCTTAGCATCTTTACAAAGGATTGTCATAGTAGAATGATCTCTTTTAAGTTCCTTACCGATAGAATCAAATGAAATATCCTTAACTTCTTTAATGATATAAATAGCCATCTTTCTTGCAAGAGAAATCTGAGCTGTTCTGTTTTTAGAACGGATATCATCACTCGTTACATCAAATGCGTTTGCAACTTCATCTAAAATCTTATCAATTGTAATTTCGCTTGGCTGGTTATCCATCTGGTTTTCTTTTATAATTCTCTGTGCCATTGCAATAGATGGAGTTTCATTTGAAAACATTGTAAGACCCTTCATCTTATTTACAACGCCTTCTAACTGACGGATATTTGTTTTTATTTTTTCTGCAATAAGTCTTGCAACATTGTCAGAAAGATTTAAATTCAAAACCTCAGCCTTGCGCTTGATAATTGCCATTCTTGTTTCAAAGTCAGGCGCCTGGATATCAACCTGAACGCCGAGAACAAAACGCGATTTAATTCTGTCATCAAGTTTTTTCATCTGTGATGGCGGAATATCAGCGGTTAAAACTATCTGCTTACTGTTATTGTAAAGATCATTGAATGTATGGAAAAATTCTTCCTGAGTTGAATCCTTACCAGCGATAAACTGAATATCATCCATTAAAAGAAAATCACAGTTACGATATTTATCGTGGAAAGCAGTTGTGCTTCTGTTTGCAATAGCTTTGATAAGCTCATTTGTAAATGCTTCACCTGTAATATAGATAACATTATATTCAGGATGTCTTTGCTTTACCTCATGTTCAATAGCTTTCAGAAGGTGAGTTTTACCAAGACCTGAATCACCGTAAATATAAAGCGGATTGAAAACATCAGTAGTATTTACATTCTGATTGCTTTCGTTGATACCTGCAACTGCAGTTGAAAATGCATAAGCAAGCTCATTTGATTTACCTTTGATAAAAGTATTGAATGTAAGCTCGTAGCCTGCTTTGTCAATAGTTTTTGGAACAACGTTTTCTTCTGCTGCATCAACTGCTGCTTTTACAGATAAAACCAGATCAACATCAAAACCAAGAGCTTCTCTAAAACCTTCTTTAATTACATCTGCGTAAATTTCTAAAGTCGTATCCTTTGTAAACTCGTTATCTGTATAAAGATAAGCAGTTTTATTTTCAAGCCTGTCAGCCTCTAATATCGAAATCCATTTTTTAAAGCCAATTTCACTCACACCAGGTGAATTTGCGCAATAATCCTTAACAAACTCAAGTACATCTGAAAAAGACTGCATTTTTATACCTCCATTAAATTTTTTAGATAGATCATAGGTTTATATAAAGGCTTGTTTGTAAATAAAATCATATCAAAAAATAGAAAATAGCTAAAATTCTGCGAAAAATAGGGTATATAAATTTAGTAGTATACCTATACAAACAAGATTAAAATTGAAAATAAAGAATATCTATCCATAATAAAGTCATTATATCATAATCTCAACATTTTTTCAATAGTATTTTGATAAAATAATATATAATTATAATAGTATATATCTATATATTATTAGTTATATATAGATATAAAAAAATGCTCACTTTGCAATTGTTAAAATATTATGAAAAGCTTGACAGAAGGCGCTCATATAGGCTATAATATTAAATTGCAGAGATAGGTTTTTAATATCTGTCAGAAAAATATGTTATTATAATACGCTTGTAATAAATAAGCGACCTTAAAGGAGGGAACAAGAATGAAGAGAACATACCAGCCAAAGAAGCTCCAGAGAAAAAAGGAACACGGCTTTATGAAGAGAATGGCTACTAAGAACGGTAGAAAGGTTCTTGCTAGAAGAAGAGCTAAGGGTAGAAAGAAGCTGACTTACTAATTCAGCTAATCTATGTGATTTTTAATACTGCTGCTAAAACAAATTTAGGGTTTTAGGTAGGCGTGTTGTAAAACACTCAAGGCTGACCACATTTTTGTGTGGTCTTTCTTTTTATTATGAAAAACTAAAAAAAGTATCACAAACTCAGGGTAAGGAGAGGCTATGCTATTTACAGAGAGTATATGCGATAATAAATTATACTTAAAGCTTTATAAAAAAGGCAATTTTGTGGCATGTCCTTTTCTTACTGCATACTTTCTTAAAAATAATTTGTCGCAAAACAGAATTGGTATAACAACCGGTAAAAAGGTAGGAAACGCAGTTAAGAGAAACAGAGCCAGAAGAATTATCAGAGCGGCATACAGATTAAATGAGATAAATTTTCCTATTGGCTACGATATAGTTTTTGTAGCCAGAGAAGATATAGTTGATAAGAAAACCGGTGATATAGAAAAGTTTTTCAGAAAAAGACTCATAGAAAAGATAAATAACGACAATAAGAATAGTAAAAATCATAATGAAAAGTAAATTCAGAAAGATTGTTACCCTGCCGTTTGTTGCGGTTATCAAATTCTATAAAAAATTTATTTCACCACTTAAGGGTGAACCATGCTGTCGTTATTATCCGACCTGCTCTAGCTATGCATTGCAGGCATTTAAAATGCATGGAGTTATAAAAGGGGTAATTTTGTCGGCCTGGAGAATTATAAGATGTAATCCTTGGTCTGACGGGGGAATAGATTATGTTCCTCAGAAATTTTATTACCGTTTATGGAAAAACAAGAAATTCTGGAATAATGAGATTAACGGTAATGAAGAAATTGAAAATGATAATTAGTGCAAATCTGAAAGGATTGGTTTTATAATGTCACTCATTGCTACTCCATTGGGGTACATTCTTTATTTTTGCTATATTATAGTTAAAAACTATGGTGTAGCGCTCATTTTATTTACACTTGTAACTAAGCTTATTTTGTTCCCGCTTTCAATAAAGCAGCAGAAGAACTCTGCTAAAATGGCTAAATTTCAGCCTAAGATGGAACAGATAAAGAAAAAATACGGCAACAATCAGGAAAAGCTCAACGAAGAGATGATGAAGCTCTACAGCGAAGAAAACTACAACCCTATGGGTGGCTGTTTACCGCTTATCGTCACAATGGTTGTTCTTTTTGGTCTTATCGACGTAGTTTACAAGCCTTTGACACATGTTGTAAGACCTGAAAAGGAAATTTTGAATTCTGTTACTGAATTTGTTGAAATGAAGGAAAATCATAACCTTTTTGAAGACAAATTTGAAATCGGTTCTGCTGATTATGATAACAAAAAAGAACTTTTCTTAATTCAGATCATCAAGAAAAATCCACAGCTTTTTGAAGCAAGCGCTCAGGACATATATATTGCAAACTTCTTTGATAACGCTGACAAGGCTTATGCTGAAGTTATCGACAAATTTGTTGAAGGCAACGAAACTTTAAGCGCAATGGATGAAGCTACTTTGTATTCTACATTTGCAAACTTCTCAGAATATAAGGATGCTTTCAAGACTTTTGCACTTGAGTATCACCCAACAAGTGAAGCCTGCAAGCTCAAAAATGCTGACGCAGAGCTTTTTGCAAATGATATTTTAAAGTTTATTGATGAAGATTACTCAACATACCGTCTTGCAGTAAAGACATTCTTCCAAAATGACAATTCAGAGTTTATTGATGATGTTTTAGATTTCAAGAATTCATTCTTAGGCTTTGATATGGGCGTTGTTCCTACATGGAAGTCAAAGTATGTTTTAATCCCTATCATATCACTTATTTCAAACCTTCTTTCTATCATCTACACACAGAGAAAGCAGCGTCAGCTCAACCCTGCTATGCAGTCAATGGGTATGGGTATGAATCTGTTTATGTATACAACACCTATCTTATCAATGTTTATTGCATTCAATGTTCCATCAGGTGTTGGTTTCTACTGGATCTTATCATCTGTATTTTCACTTATCCAGAGCTTTATTCTGTATAATGTTTATACTCCTGAATATGTTGAAAAGCTCATCAAGAAGGATAACGCAAAGAGAAAGGCGAAGGGTAAGCAGTCATTCTATGAAAAAGCACTCGAAGCACAGCAGATGCAGAAAAATGGCGGTAGCGCACCTTCAAAGGTAGCAGAAGCTGAAACAGAAGACGAAAAGAAGTCAAGAACACAGCAAAAGGAAGATGAACGTCGCAGACTTAATGAAGCAAGAAAGCGTATGGCTGAGAAGTATGGCGATGAATATACAGAAGATTAATAAGGAGAGTAAAACGAAATGACTAAGACATTTACAGCCAAGTCTGTCGAAGAAGCAAAGGCTTTGGCAGCAGCCGAATTTGGCGTAGCTGAAGAAAAGATCAGCTTTGAAATTATCGAAGAACCAAAGAAAACACTTTTCGGCAAAACAAAGGGTGACGCAGTAGTTAAGGCAGAATATGAAGCATCAAAGGCAGAAATCGCAGCTTCATTTATCAAAAAATGTATCGTAGCTATGGGTATTGCAGAGCCAAGCATTGAAATTGAAGAAATCGAAGGCGGCGCATTACTTGAACTTTCAGGTGAAGAAATGAACGTTGTTATCGGCAAGAAGGGTGAGGTAATCGACTCATTACAGTATCTTGCTTCACTCGTTTGCAACAAGGGTGAAAAGGACTATTTCAGAATTACAACTGATTGTGAAGGCTTCAGAGAAAAGAGAAAGGCTCAGCTTGAAGCGCTTGCACAGAAGATTGCAAATAACGTAAAGCGCAGCGGAAGAACATCTGCGCTTGAACCAATGAACCCATACGAAAGAAGAATTATCCACGCTGCTATCGCTGAAATTGAAGGCGTTACATCACGTTCAACAGGTGAAGAACCATACAGAAAGGTTTTAATCTCTTCAACAGAAAAGCGCAGACCTCAGGGCAGAGGCGGCAGAAATGACAGAAGAGGCGGCAGAAACGATAACAGAAATCGTAACCGCACACCTAAGCCATTTGATATTACAACATCATTTGAAAAGGATTATAAGAAGCCAAAGCCAGAAGACAGTATGGATTTGTCAACATTTGGTAAAATAGACATCTAATATTACAGGCTGTCAATTTATTTGACAGCCTTTTTGTCATTAAATGAGGTTTTAAAAGAGGTGAAAAGATGAGCGAGGTAATCTGTGCTGCGGCAAGCGGCGGTAATGTAGGAGCTGTTGCTCTTATAAGGCTAAGTGGCGATAAGGCTTTTGAAATTGCTGACAAGGTTTTTGTAGCGTTTAATAAGATAAAGGTTTCACAGATGCAGTCACATACCTGCGCTTACGGCAAAATTGTTGACGCTGACAATAACAGAATAGATGACGTTTTGCTGACAACCTTTGTTTGCCCTCATTCTTATACGGGCGAAAACGTGGTAGAAATCTCTTGTCATGGCGGACTTTATGTTCAGAAAAAGATCATAAGGCTTTGTATTGAAAACGGTGCTGTTATGGCAACAGCCGGCGAGTTTACAAAGAGAGCATTCTTAAACGGAAAGCTTTCACTCACTCAGGCTGAGGCTGTAATGGATATTATATCAGCAGACGGTGAAAGGCTTTTAAAAAGTGCTAACAACGCAAGAGAGGGAAGACTTTACAGCTTTATTTCACGCTGTACAAAATCACTGATTTCTCTGTCAGCCGATTTGGCCGCTTGGGTTGATTACCCTGAGGATGACCTGCCTGATATTGAGCCTGACGCTTTTGCAAAGTCACTTTCTTTGGTACTTACAGACCTTGAAACAGTTATCAGGGGATATAATACCGGTAAAATGTTAAAAAATGGAATTTACACAGCAATTGTAGGTAAACCAAACGTTGGTAAGTCTACCATTATGAATATCCTTTCAGGCTATCAGCGCAGTATTGTAACCGATATTGCTGGTACGACAAGAGATGTTATTGAAGAAACTGTAAGAATATCAGAAAATATCGTTTTACGCCTTTGCGATACTGCGGGTATCAGAGAAACTGAGGATACAGTAGAAAAGATTGGTGTAACGCTCGCTCAGAAAAAGGCTGATGAATGTGACCTTATAATTGCTGTTTTTGATAACTCAACTGAGATGTCAGAGGATGACAGACGAGTTTTAGAAAGCCTTGAAAAGTCAAAAACTGTTATTATCATAAATAAAACTGACCTTGAAGCAAAGCTTGATGAAAGTGAGTTTTCAGGCTTTGAGGATTTTCAGATTATCAGATGCAGTGCTATCAATGATAACTCATTACTTTTACTTAATAATGCTATTGAAAAAATCATTGAACAGCTTGATATTTCAGCGTCAACTAGTAGCGAGATGTTTTTGAACGAACGTCAGCTTGTATGCTGCAACAGAGCATTTGACGCTGTAAAAAGAGCGTATGATGATCTAATGATGGGTATTTCTTACGACTGCATAACTGTTACTATTGATGACGCTATCAATGCACTCCTGGAGCTTTCGGGTGAGAAGGCAACAGAAGCAGTTGTAAGCGAGGTATTCTCGAGATTCTGTGTAGGTAAATAAATGTGTTCCACGTGGAACAATTAGGGTGATATAAATGTCAGAAATGATAACGCTGAATAAATATGATATTGTTATAATTGGTGCCGGTCACGCCGGAGTTGAGGCGGCGCTGGCGTCAGCACGCCTTGGCAGAAAAACTGCTCTTTTTACAATTTCTCTTGATGGCATTGCAAATCTGCCTTGTAACCCATCAATCGGCGGTACTGCAAAGGGCCATCTTGTAAGAGAGATCGACGCTCTGGGCGGTGAGATGGGTAAGGCTGCTGACAAAACCTTTATTCAGTCAAGAATGTTAAACAGAGGTAAGGGCCCTGCTGTTCACTCTCTTAGAGTTCAGACAGACAGAGTAAAATACCATACATATATGAAAAAGGTTTGCGAGGCGCAGGAAAACCTTGACATCAAGCAGGCCGAGATTACAGAGGTTATTGTAGAAAACGGTAAGGTTTGCGGCGTTTTGACAAAGCTTGGTGCGCACTATGAATGCGATGGCGTTATTATTGCAACGGGTACATACTTAAAGGGTACTGTTCACGTTGGCTACACTTCATACGAAAGCGGTCCTGACGCTACTTTGCCTGCAACAGCGCTTTCTGAAAGCCTGAGAAAAGCTGGACTTACTATCAGAAGATTCAAAACTGGTACACCTGCCAGAGTTCATAAGAGAAGTATCGATTTTGACAAGCTTGAAAGACAGCCCGGCGATGATGATATAGTAGCGTTTTCTTATGAAACTGATTATGAACTTAAAAATCAGGTTGACTGCTACATTGCGTATACAAATGAGGAAACTCATAGAATTATAAAAGAAAATATTACACGTTCAGCTCTTTATTCGGGTAAGATCGAGGGCGTTGGTCCGAGATACTGCCCTTCAATTGAGGATAAGATAGTTCGTTTTCCTGATAAGGAGCGTCATCAGCTTTTTATTGAGCCTTGTGGAAAAAATACCGAGGAAATGTATCTACAAGGTATGTCATCTTCTCTACCGGAAGAAGTACAGCTTAAATTTTATCGTACTATACCGGGACTTGAAAACGTAAAGGTTATGCGCGCAGCATACGCTATTGAGTACGATTGTATTGACCCATTAGCTCTTTATGCTACGCTTGAAATTAAAGAACAGCCCGGTCTTTATGGTGCAGGTCAGTTTAACGGCTCATCCGGCTATGAAGAGGCCGCCGCGCAGGGCTTTGTTGCGGGTGTTAATGCCGCTCATAAGGTTCTTGGTCGCGAGCCGCTTATTCTTTCGCGTTCATCATCATATATAGGCACACTAATTGATGACCTTGTAACCAAAGGCTGCTCCGACCCGTATCGTATGATGACCTCGCGCAGCGAGTATAGACTTCTTCTTCGTCAAGATAACGCCGACGAGCGTATGATGCCAACAGGCTATGCATTAGGGCTTGTAGGCGAAGAAGATTATCAAAGATTTTTAAAGCGAATCGAGCTTAAAAACCAAGAAATAGAGCGTGTAAACCACACCTTTTTAGCGCCAAATCCTAATCTTAACGCAATGCTGCAAGAAAAGGGCACCGCGCCGCTTACTACAGGCACGCGCCTTGCCGACCTTATCAAGCGACCACAACTTGACTATAAATGTTTAGCGCCTTTTGACCCCGACAGGCCCGAGCTTTCGGACGATATATGTGAAAAGGTTGAAATTGAAATCAAATACGGGGGTTATATCAAACGTCAGCAAGCCGCTGTTGACGAGATGCTACGTCTTGAAAACAAAGCAATCCCCGTAGATTTTGATTATTCAGCAATCAAGGGACTGCGACTTGAAGCCGTAGAAAAGCTTAACAAGGTTCGCCCCGACAACATTGGTCAAGCTTCGCGCATTTCGGGCGTTAGCCCTGCCGATATTTCGGTGCTTCTGATCTATTTGGGCATGCATTAAACGGCAAAACGCATCCCAAACGGCGCAATTCACTCGCATTTTCAAGCTTTTTGCGTAAAATAACGCCGGTCTTGTCACCGTTACATTGCAC
>CALBJC010000101.1 GCA_937892655.1 uncultured Clostridia bacterium
TGTCAGTATGCAAAAAGTATTGACGTTGAAATCGAAGCCTTTGTTCATGGCGCTTTATGTATGTCTGTTTCAGGTCAGTGCTATATGTCGGCGATGTATGGCTCAAGAAGCGCTAACCGCGGTCAGTGCGCTCAGGCGTGCAGGCTGCCGTTTACTGTAGATGGCATCGGCGAAAATGTTTTGTCGCTCAAGGATCTGTGCCTTGCCGATGAGATAAGAGAGCTTGCTGATATGGGTGTTACATCTCTTAAAATTGAGGGCAGAATGAAGCGCCCTGAGTACTGCTATCTTTCTGCAAAAACAATAAAGTCAGCGCTTTTGGGGGCTGATTACAGTGTAGATGAGCTTTCAAAGGTGTTTTCAAGAAACGGCTTTACAAAGGGCTATTTTGAAAGCAAGCTTGATAAGGATATGTTTGGCTGGCGCAGATATGAGGATGTTTTAGATTCTTCAGATATTCTGCCAACCCTTGCAAATGAATATAAAAAAGAAAGAAAATCCGCAAAAATAAGCTTTAAGCTTACAGCAAGGCTTGATAAGGAGCTTTGTCTTTTTGCAACAGACGGCGATATAAATGTTGAAATTTCGGGCGATATGCCATCTTTAGCAAAAAATGTGCCAACTGATTATGATACAGTTTTAAAACAGCTCTCAAAGCTTGGCGATACAATCTATGAGCTTGATAGTCTTGAGGTGGATATTGACGATAATCTCTATATTGCGGCTTCAGCGCTCAACGATATGCGCCGCCGTGCCTGCGACGAGCTTGATATTAAGCGTATTGAGAAAAATACCGTCATCAAGCAGTTTGACGGCAACATTCCATACGATTTTCCGAAGTTTATGAACATCGTAATTCCAAAACTTTGGATAAGTCTTGAAAAGTATTCTCAGCTTGAGGCTCTTTTAGCGGAAGATGAAAAGCTGTTTGAGAGAATTGGCTATGTAGTTTTGCCGATTGATGAGCTAGAAAACATAGCAGAGTTTGATAAAAAAGAAAATATAATTTTATCACTCCCGAGATTTATGTGGAATGAAAACGAGCTTGTGAATATGCTTGAAAGAGCTAAAGCTCTTGGATTTTGTGATGTATTGGTTACAAACTGCGCTCAGCTTGAAATGTGCAAGGGCTTTAATATGCATGGCGCTGCAGGGCTTAATATTACAAACTCCATCGCCCTTTCAGAGTATGCTCAATATGGTCTTTGCGACACCTTAGCATCATTTGAGCTGACCGCTGTTCAGATAAATCAGCTTGGCAGCTTTTTGCCAACGGGCATTATCGGCTATGGCAAGCTCCCTTTAATGATGTGTGTAAACTGTCCTGCAAAAGCGCAGGTTGGCTGCAGAGATTGCAAGGGCTTTATAACCGACAGAATGGGTATGAAAAATCCGCTTGACTGCCACAAAAAGTGGGGCTATGTTGAAATCAAAAATGCCCTTGACCTTGTAATCAGCGATAAGCTTGAAAGCTTTTTCTCGCTGTCGCATATTCTTCTTTGTTTTTCAGATGAAAGTGCAAGCAGAATGCTTCAGATAATAAATGCCTACGAAAACAAGACTCCTCTTGACATAAAGGAATTTACAAGAGGCTTGTATTTTCGCGGAATAAAATAATATGGTGATAATATGACACTCAATTTTAAAAAACTAAACGAAAACGCTACTATTCCAAAGCGTGCTACAGAATACAGCGCAGGGCTTGACCTTTGCGCTTGTCTTGATGAGGATTTAACTATAAAACCCGGTGAGCGTTACCTTGTGCCTACAGGGCTTGCGGTTTCGCCGAGCGACAAGAATGTAGTTTTACTTGTATATGCAAGAAGCTCGCTTGCTTCAAAGCATGGTCTTACCCTTTCAAACTGTGTGGGCGTTGTTGACAGCGACTACAGAGGCGAGCTTAAAATACCGATGATAAATCATTCGGATACGCCTTATACGATTACTCACGGTGAAAGAGTAGCTCAGCTTGTAGTATCCCCTGTTATCTTTGCAGATACCTGCGAGGTAGATGTGCTTGATGAAACTACAAGAGGTGAAGGCGGATTTGGCTCAACGGGTAAAATCTAATACAAAAGAAAGGTTTTTCAGATGATTTTAGAAAACGCTAAAATTTATACAATGAACGAAAATGCCGACATTATTAAAAACGGCTACATAGAGATTGAAGGCGGTAAAATTGTGGCAGTTGGCGAAGGTAAATCGGGCAAGGAAAGCGCCGTAGACTTAGGCGGTGCGTCAGTTTACCCAGGATTTATCGACGCTCATACTCACATGGGGCTTTTTAACAGCGGTTGTGGCGTTGAGGGCGAGGATTTCAACGAGGATAGCGACCCTGTAACCCCTCAGCTTTCGGTAATTGATGCCATAAACCCGATTGACCGCTCATTTGAAGATGCGCTATACTCGGGCATTACCGCAGTTACTGTAGCGCCTGGGTCTACAAACCCTATCGCCGGCAAGGTTTATACCATTTCAACCTACGGTAAGCGTATTGACAATATGGTTTTGTGCCAGAGCGGTATTAAATTTGCTTTAGGTGAAAACCCTAAAATGACTTATATGAACAAAGAAGAAGCTCCCGTTACCCGTATGGCAACAGCGGCGCTTATAAAAGAGGCTCTTTCAAAGGCTAAAAGATATATGGCTGATAAAGAAAAAGCGTTTATGGATAATGAGATTGACGAGCCTGAATATGACGCTAAGAATGAAGCACTCATTCCTCTTTTAAAGGGCGATATCAAGGCACATTTTCATTGTCACCGAGCTGATGATATCTTCACAGCGATAAGAATTGCAAAGGAATTTGATTTGAAATACAATCTTGTTCACTGCACAGAGGGTCACATAATCGCAGATGAGCTTGCAAAAGAAAATTCAGATTTTGTAGCAATAACAGGCCCTATCATCTCAGACAGATGCAAGCCGGAGCTTGCAAAGCTTACAACCCAGAACAGCGCAATACTTCGTGAAAATAATGTTGATGTTGCTATCTGTACCGACCACGGTGAGGTACCTATCCATTACCTTACTTTATCAGCAGCTATCGCTGTAAAGGCGGGTATGAGCGAGTATGATGCGCTCAGGGCTATTACAATTACAGCGGCAAAAGCAGCGGGCATTGATGATGTTGCAGGCTCAGTTGAGATCTCAAAGCGTGCAGACCTTGTAATTTTTGAAAACTCTCCATTTGATGTTATGGCAGAGCCTTTAATGGTAATAGCAGGCGGCAATGTAATTGATTGCAAGCGTTCAAGGGTATGGAGGGAATACAATGCGTGAGATAGATGTATCCCTTGTAAAAGAGGCAGTAAGCCGCCTTTGCATAAAGGCAAACCTCTATCTGCCGTCATCGCTTGAAAGCTGTATCAAGTGCTGTCAGGAGAAAGAGCAGTCCCCTGTCGGCAAGGCGGTTTTTGATGATATTATCGAAAATATAGCTGTTGCAAAAAACCAGCTTATCCCTATCTGTCAGGATACGGGCATGGCAGTAGTTTTCATTGAAATCGGTCAGGATGTTCATTTTGTGGGCGGAGATTTGTATACCGCTATAAACGAGGGCGTTGCAGACGGTTATATAAATGGCAAGCTCCGATTATCCGTAGTTGAAGACCCGATAGAGAGAAAAAACACAGGCAACAATACTCCTGCTGTTATCCATACATCTATAATAAGCGGTGACAAGGTGTCTATAATGGTAGCGCCAAAGGGATTTGGCAGCGAGAATATGTCGGGCATTAAAATGATGACTCCGTCTTCAACTATAGATGAAATTGTTGAATATGTAGCGTCAGTTGTTGAAAAAGCAGGCTCCAATCCTTGCCCGCCTATCGTTGTGGGAGTAGGTATCGGCGGCGATTTTGAGCAGTGCGCATATCTTGCAAAAAAGGCGCTCTGCCGTGATGTAAAAATCAGAAATCCAAAGCCTCTCTATAAAGACCTTGAAGAAAAAATGCTTCAGAGAATAAACAAATCAGGTATCGGCCCTCAGGGCTTTGGCGGCACAGTTACAGCTTTGGCTGTAAACATCGAAAGCGCGCCTACTCATATTGCGGGGTTGCCTGTCTCGGTGAACATCGGCTGTCACGTTACAAGGCATGCACACGAGATAATATAATATATAATATTGAGAAAAGTATTCTTGAAAGGAATGATTATATAAATGAAGCTCAACAGAATTAAAGTGCCTCATCATAAGGGCACCAGCGAGTGTCAGACAGTAAAGCTGCCGATTCCTCCCCGCCTTGTTATACCTATGTGTCAGCATATGGGCGCAGTCTGCGAGCCTTTGGTTAAAAAGGGCGATAAGGTTTTGAGAGGTCAGGTTATCGGCGATAGCGATGCTTTCCTGTCCTGCCCTATCCATGCGCCCACATCTGCAACAGTTACTGATATAATCGAGTTTTTACCTGCAAACGGCAAAACCTGCCAGGCGCTTGTTTTAGAGCCTGACGGTGAGCATACCGTTGACCCAGAGGTAAAGCCTCCGGTTGTAGAAGACAGAGCTTCATTTTTAAAGGCTGTAAGAGACAGCGGCTGCTGCGGCCTTGGCGGTGCGGGCTTTCCTACTCATGTAAAGCTTGGCTACGACAGAGAAAAGTTCAAGGTTGACTCTCTTGTTGTAAATGCGGCTGAATGTGAGCCCTACATAACAAGTGACTATCGTGAGCTTATCGGCAGAACCGAAGATGTTGTTGAGGGCATCAAGGATTTGATGAAATGGCTTGAAATTCCTAAGGCATATCTTTGCATTGAAAACAATAAGCCTAAGGCTATCGAGCTTATGAAAAATGCCAAAAATGATGACAGAATAGAGGTTGTCAGCTTAAAGTCTGAATATCCTCAGGGCGCTGAAAAGGTCATCGCCTTTGCCGCAACGGGCAGAATTATCAAAGAGGGCGAGCTGCCTATCAATCAGGGCGTTCTGGTTATCAACGTTTCAACAGTCGGCTTTATCCACAGATATTTAACAACGGGTATGGGTCTTGTTGAAAAGCGTCTTACCCTTGACGGTGACCTTGTTAAAAAGCCTCTTAATGTAAGAGCGCTCATCGGTGCTGAAACCTCGTGGGTTTTATCTCATGCCGAGGCTGACATTGAAAATGCATATAAGATTATTTCAGGCGGCCCTATGATGGGCTCATGCCTTATGAGCGCAGATACGCCTGTTTTGAAAACAAACAACGCGATTTTAGTTTTCTCAACAGAGATTGAGAACAAAACAACCGCTTGCATCAGATGCGGCAAGTGTATAGGTGCTTGTCCGTTAGGGCTTATGCCTACAGAGCTTGAGCGTGCATACATTGCAAAGGATACAGAGCTTTTGAAAAAACTCGGTCTTTCGCTTTGTATGAACTGCGGAAGCTGCTCGTATGTATGCCCTGCAAAGAGAAACCTAGCGCAGACAAATCAGCTTGCAAAAGCGCTTTTGAGAAAGTAAGGAGGTAGCAAAAATGAATATGTTGACAGTATCTCCGTCCCCTCATATCAAGAGTAAGGTAAATACTACAAAGATCATGGGGCTTGTTATCTTAGCGCTTTTACCTACAATTATTGCTTCGGGAATAATCTTTGGCGCAAGAGCGATTTTAGTAGTAGCATTCTCTGCGGCAACCGCGATTTTGTGGGAATACATCTGCAGAAGGGTTATGAAAAAGGATAATACAATTTCAGATTTATCAGCGGCATTAACGGGTGTTTTGCTTGGTATGAACCTTTCAAGTACAACTCCTCTGTGGGTTTGCGCTATCGGTACATTCATAGCAATCGTTATTGTAAAGCAGCTTTTTGGCGGTCTTGGTCAGAATTTTGCAAACCCTGCAATCGTCGGCAGAATCGTTTTGATGCTCTCTTTCCCAACCCTCATTTCTCAGTATGCAAAGCCTTTTGATGCAGACGTTATAACATCTGCAACTCCTCTTATCACAAAGGCTGACAGCTACAAGGATTTATTCTTGGGTACAACAGCAGGCGCTTTAGGCGAAACCTGCGCTGTAACTCTGATTGTCGGTTTTGTGATTTTAGTTGTAACAAAAGTTATCTCCCCTGTTACTCCTGTTGCTATGGTAGCAACTGTAGCCGTATTTGCATTTGTATGCGGCGAAGACCCTCTTTATCATATTCTCTCAGGTGGTCTTTTACTCGGTGCTATCTTTATGGCTACTGACTATGCAACAACTCCTATCACTAAAAAGGGTAAGCTCATTTTTGGTATCGGCTGTGGCGCTGTAACCTTTATTATCAGAATGTGGGCTTCATATCCTGAGGGCGTTTCATTTGCAATCCTTTTAATGAACATAGTTACTCCTTATATAGATATGGCAACTCGTACAAAGCCTGTCGGCAAGATAATTGCAAAGGAGGCTAAATAAATGAACGGTTTTGAAGAAATGTTCGGTGATGAGCTTTGTGGAAGAGAAGATTCATCCTTAAAACAGGGTATTACAACAAAGAAGAAAAAGGGTGCTATAGGTATTCTTTTGCTTATACTTGCAGTTGGCGTTGTAGCTGTTTTAGCAGTAATTACAAAGGGTGAAATAATCTCTGATATTCTGGAAGAAGGCGTAGACGGTCTTTTTGAAGCCTTTCCAAAATCAAAAAAGAAGAAAAAGAGTAAGGAGGCAGAGTAATGGCAACTAAAAAATCAGAATACATTATGCCTGCAGTAGTGCTTATGTTAATCTGTGCGATTATTTCAGGCCTTCTTGCTGTAGTTTACAATTTAACGTATGTTGACAATACGGGCGTTCTTACTGAAAAGCTCCTCGATGGCTGTAAGGATATCTTCGGCGAGGGCGAGTATCAGATGATAGTTGACATCGATGCGGATGAAAAGAAAATCCCTCTTACATTTGATGGCGTAACCTCTGTTATTTTAGATGAAAAGGGCAACTGCCTCTTTGAAATCTATGCACGTGGCTACGAAAAGGATGGTATTCATTTTCTTATCGGCTTTGACAATGCGGGTGCTGTAAAGGGTATCTCGATTGTAGACATCTCAGAAACCCCCGGTCTTGGCACTAAGGTCAATAACAGCGCATATCTTTCAAACTTTACAGATATGGCTGATAAGGATGCGCCTTTAAGCGTTGACAACATTACAGGTGCTTCCCGCTCATCAATGGGTCTTAAAAACGCAGTTTCAAAGGCTATTGAAACATTCAAAACAAACAAGGAGGTAATTTTCAGTGAGTAATTTAAAAGAACTTACAAAGGGTATCATAAAAGAAAATCCTACCCTTGTTACCTTGCTTGGTATGTGCCCTACCTTGGCTGTTACAACAATGGCTGTAAACGGTCTTGGTATGGGTCTTGCAACAACGTTTGTGCTTATCGGCTCAAATATTGTTATATCCCTTCTTAAAAACGTTATTCCGAAGGCTGTGCGTCTGCCTTGCTTTATTGTTATTATCGCAGGCTTTGTAACGCTCATAAGCTTTCTTATGCAGGCTTATCTGCCTGACCTTTATTCAGCGCTCGGCGTATTCTTATCGCTCATTACAGTAAACTGTATCATCTTAGGCCGTGCTGAAGTTTTTGCTTCAAAGAACAAGGTTATCCCTTCAATTATGGATGCTGTCGGAATGGGTCTTGGCTTTACATTAGCGCTGTTTTTGATGGGTACGATCAGAGAAATCTTCGGTGCAGGTACATTCTTGTCAGGAACAGATTATTGTATCAATATTCCTGTCGGTGAGCCTATGCTTGTATTTATTATGCCGGCGGGCGGCTTCTTTGTGCTTGGCGTTATAATCGCAGTTATCAATAAGCTTGCAAGCAAGAAGCCACCCGAAAAGATTGGCTGTGCCGGCTGTCCTAATGCAAAAATGTGTAAGGGGGATTGTGAATAATGGGTATTAAAGAATTTTTCGTAATCCTGCTTTCTGCAGTTTTTGTTGACAACTTTGTTTTATCAAAGTTTATGGGTATCTGCCCGTTCCTGGGTGTTTCAAAAAAGCTAAAATCATCAGTTGGTATGGGCGCTGCGGTAATCTTCGTTATGGTGTGCGCAACAATCGTTACATACCCGATATATACACTCGTTTTAGAGCCAAATAATCTGGCATACCTGCAGACAATGGCGTTTATCTTAGTTATCGCGCTGTTTGTTCAGCTCGTTGAGATAGTGCTCAAAAAGGTTATGCCTCCGCTTTATCAGGCGCTTGGCGTATACCTGCCGCTTATCACAACAAACTGCGCTGTACTGGGTGTTACTCTTCTTAACATCACAGAGGAGCTTTCGTTCCTCGGCGCTCTTACAAATGCGCTTGGCGCAGGTATCGGCTTTACGCTTGCTCTAGTGCTTTTCTCAGGCGTTCGTTCAAAGCTTGAAATCGCAGACATTCCGGCAACCTTCAAGGGCGTTCCGTCAACCCTTATTGCCGCATCAATAGTATCGCTTAGCTTTATGGGCTTTGCAGGATTGTTCGGCTAAGGAGGAAAATGATATGCAGTATATTTTACCTATTATAATCTTCATTGTGCTGGGCGTGGTCTCAGGTGTTCTTCTCACCGTTGTTTCAAAGGTTTTTGAAGTCAAGGTCGATACAAGGGTTGAAAAGATAAGCGAAGCGCTCCCTCAGATCAACTGTGGTGCGTGTGGATTTTCAGGCTGTAACGATTATGCAAACGCTATTGTTGAACATGGCGAAAAGATGAATCTCTGCAAGCCTGGTGGCGAAGCGGCTGCCAAGGCTATCGGCGAGGCTATGGGCGTTTCAGTTGAAGCACCTGAAAAGCTGTTGGCGTTTGTGCGCTGTTCAGGTAAATGCTCACAGACACCTAATAAATACGAGTATGTCGGTATTCATACCTGTGAAGCGGCTAACCTTTTCTATAACGGCAGTAAGATATGCACAAGCGGCTGTCTGGGATATGGCGACTGTCAGAAAAAATGTCCTGTTGGCGCTATCTGCATTGAAGATGGTCTTGCAATTGTCAATACAGCGGCTTGTATCGGCTGTGGCGCTTGCGCCGAGGCTTGTCCTAACCATCTTATCGATCTAAAGCCTGCAGATACAAAGATTTTTGTTGCCTGCAAATCAACTGCTATCGGTAAGGTTACAAGAAAGGTTTGTTCAGCTGGCTGTATCGGCTGTAAGATCTGTGAAAAGAAGTGTCCGTCAGGCGCTATCAAAGTAGAAAACAACTACGCAACTATCGATCAGCATATCTGTACTGCGTGTGGTGAGTGTGAAGAAAACTGCCCTACAGGTGCTATCAGAATGCTGTAAAAATCAGACTATACTATTTATAATATATATAAGAAAACAAGGAGTATTTTACAATGCAAAAAATCGCAAGCTTTCAGGTTGACCACACAAAGTTTTCAGTAGGTATGTATGTATCAAGAGTAGACGGTGATATCATTACTTATGATGTAAGAATGGTTCGCCCTAACGGCGGCGTATATCTTTCATCCCCATCAATGCATACTATCGAACATCTCTTTGCAACCTATGCAAGAAACAGCTCTATCAAGGATGACGTTATCTATGTAGGCCCTATGGGCTGCAGAACAGGCTTTTATCTTCTTTTAAGAAGCGAGGATAAGAATGCCGCAATAAACCTCGTTCGTGAAGCGCTTGACTTCATTTCAAACTTCGAGGGTGAAATTCCTGGTTACAGTGAAATTGAATGCGGCAACTACTTAGAGCATGACCTTTTGGCCGCAAAAGAGGATATCAAGGCCATAAAGGCAAAACTTGAGAATTATTCCCAGGAAATGCTAGATTATTCATGGCATTATCCACAAAACTAAAGCGGTGTAATTGTTTACATTAACAAAAAGAAAAGATAAATTGTGTCTAAACCTCAAAAACGCTTGATTTTTATTTGCGTTTTGCTATAATGTTTGTAATGTTACTAAATTGTAATAATTACAATGTGGTAGCTATCTTTATGCGTATATATCTTGAAAGGAGGAGATTTCGATGTCTTTAGAAACCAGCCAGACTGAAGAGCTTGAACTGAATAATATTTCTGAGCCTGAGCAGGTTGAGGCAGAAGAAATCAGCTCAAAGGACAGATTTGCATTTTTCACAAACATTAAAAAAGCTTATGTTAAATATATAACTCGTTTAGGCGCAGCAGTCTGCTATATGGTAAAGCATGCAGGCTGTGCGATAGCAGGTGGCTTTGTAGGTGCTGCTAAGGGTATTGCAAAGGGTGCTAAGAAATTTGCAGCTCTTATGAAAGCTCCAATATCAAAGGTCGGTGCATTTCTGGCTAAGCCTTTTGTTCAGTTGTGGAACAAGGGTAAAGAGGATTTCAGTGAATTTAAGTCTACATATAAAAATGAAGGCAAGAAGAGCGCAGCTAAGCTTTTCTTCAAGGGAATGGGTAATTTTCTTTGCGGCTCAAAGGGCGTATTTGTAACAGCGTTTAACTATTTAGCGCCTGTTGTATCAGTAATTTTCCTTGTAGCGCTCGTTAATGACGCTATGAATGCTGAATATGGCCTTGAGGTTCAGTTCAACAACGATAGTACATACGTTATCACAGATGAATCGGTATTTGACGATGCTCAGAAGATCTATCAGGAAAACGCTATCGTTACTGATAATACTGATATGCTCGCTACATTTACTATTCAGCGTCTTTCACCTACATCTCAGACAGCCCAGGCTGAAGAGATTGCAGATATGATGTTATCAAACTCAATCGTTGAGAATAACATTATTGAAGCTACAGGCGTTTACCTCAACGGTGAGCTTATGGCTATCATCTCAAATGAAGATGTTGCTACTGTTGAAGCAACTCTCAATAACCTTCTCAAGGTTTACGAGTCAGGCATTGAAGGCGAAAAGGTTTATTTCCTTGACGAAATCAAGCTTGAAGAAGGTCTCTACGCTGAAGAAAGCGTTGAGCCTGTAAGAGATATCTTATCTCTCTTCACATCAAAGGTATCAGTTGAAACATACTATACAATTGAAGCGGGCGATGCGCCTATCAAGATCGCTGAAAAGAACGGTCTTACTTTAGAAGAGCTTTCAGATATGAACCCTGAAGTATTGAAGACCTGCTTTATCGGCGACAAGGTTATCCTTTCAAAGGAACAGCCATACTTGTCAGTATGTACATCTTATACAGTAAATTACGATGAAGTAATTGACTACGAGGTTATCGAAGTAGTTGATGAAACAATGTATATCGGTGCTGAATATCTTATTCAGTCAGGCTCTGAAGGTCTTGCAAACAGAACTGCAGAGGTAATCTTAGTAAATGGTTACGAAACAACAAGAAACATTTTAGAAGAAACAATTTTAGAAGAAGCTGTACCTAGAAAGATCAAGGTCGGCGGCAAAACATATTCGGGCGCTACTGTTTCAATGATTGAAAAGGCTGGCAAGTTTATGTGGCCTTTAGCAATTGTTCAGAACGAGTATATCAGCTCGAGATTCGGTTACAGAGCGTGGGATGGCTCATATCACGCAGCTCTCGATATAGCAGCTCCTAGAGGAACTCCTATTTACGCATCAGCTGATGGTTATGTTTCAATGTCCCAGTACAGAGGTTCATACGGTAATCTGGTAGTTCTTGACCACCAGAACGGCTATGAAACCTACTACGCTCACTGTCATGCTTTATATGTAACAGCAGGCAGCTATGTAAAGAAGGGCGATTTGATCGCTATCGTTGGTACAACCGGTTCATCATCAGGCTACCACTTACACTTTGAGGTAAGATACAATGGTACCAAGTATGACCCGCTTGACTTTATGGCGTCACCGGTTCCAATCAGATGCTAATCGAACTAAAATTTTGCCGATAATCGCTTGATTATCGGCATTTTTGTCTATTAGTGACAAAAACTTGTGTTTAAATTTGTATATAAAGGTTGTTTAAAAGAAACTAAAACAACCGATATATAAGTTAAGTCGGGAGAAAGACAATTTAGCAGGGCCCGCTGAAGAAGCTTAAACCCGACATACCAAAACGAGAAAAGGATTTCTCGTTAAAATCTATAATAATTTACATGGAGGTACACTTATGGGTATGGTAGTTAGAACAAACATTATGGCGATGAACGCTAACAGAAACTTGAACAAGAACAACTCTTCAGTTTCTAAGGATCTCGAAAAGTTATCATCAGGCTTCAGAATCAACCGTGCAGCAGACGACGCTTCAGGTTTGGCTATTTCTGAAAAGATGAAGGCTCAGATCAAGGCTCTTGACACAGCATCAGCTAACGCTCAGGACGGTATTTCACTTATCCAGACAGCTGAAGGCTACATGGGCGAAGTACACGATATGCTTAACCGTATCGTAGAACTCGCTGAAAAGTCAGCTAACGGTACTTACGAAACAGTTGCAGGCGGTGCAGCAGCTGAAAACTTCGGTGGCGGCGCAACAACAGGCGTAGACCGTCAGGCTCTTCAGGATGAAGTTAACCAGCTCTGTGCAGAAATCGACAGAATTGCTATGACAGCAAACTTCAACCAGCTCAAGATTATGGACGGTACAATGGATAAGGATATCGCTACAGCAGTTGAAATCAAGTCAATCGCTGCAGATACATGGGATGCTGACGCTAAGAAGTTTACAGCTGGCGATATCGAAGCTGAAGCTGACGACACAGCAGTAGGCGCTTCTCTCAAGCTCCAGATCGGTGAAACATCACTCGCTCCTGATAAGCTTTCAGTAAACGTTCAGTCATTCAAGACAGCTCACCTCTTTGCTGACCTTTCAGGTACAACAGCTACATCAGGTGAAGGTACTGTTAACCTTCTCGCTACAAACGCAGAATCAGATTCTGATAAGCTCGGCGTTACAATCAACATCTCTAACCAGGATGCTGCTTCACTCGCTGCAGAAAAGATCAGAGACGTAATCGACACTGTTTCAACACAGAGAGCAACTCTCGGTGCTATGCAGAACAGACTCGACTACACAATCAACAACCTCGACACAGCTTCAGAAAACATTTCTTCAGCTAACAGCCGTATCAGAGATACAGACATGGCTAAGACAATGATGAAGTACACACAGGGTAACGTTCTTACTCAGGCTGCTCAGGCTATGCTTGCACAGGCTAACCAGCAGACACAGGGCGTTCTCCAGTTATTACAGTAATTTCGATTACAGTAGTGTCATTGTTGAAAACGCTTAAGTTCTAAACAAACATTAAAGAGCAGGCTTTACGCCTGCTCTTTTTGTTATATCTAAAGATTGTGTAAAGAAAACGCTTTGCGACAAATTTTTATTTGACATCAGTTTTATAATGTAGTATAATTATCATTGAATAGTTATATTTTTTTATAAAATGAAAAGGTGGAGAATTAAAATGGGTCTTGTAGACAAGATTTTTGGCTCTTACAGTGTAAAAGAGCTTAAAAGAATAGAGCCATTGAAGAACAAGGTTTTAGCCCTTGACGAAAAGTATATGGCAATGAGCGAAGAAGAGCTCAAGGGTATGACCGCTATTTTCAAGGAGCGTTTAGCAAACGGTGAAACATTAAACGATATTTTACCTGAAGCTCTGGCTGCCTGCCGTGAAGCTGCAGACAGAGTTTTAGGTAAAAAGCCTTACCCTGTTCAGATTATTGGTGCAATCGTATTGCATCAGGGCAGAATTGCCGAAATGAAAACAGGTGAAGGTAAAACTTTAGTTGCGTGTCTTGCATCATATCTTAATGCTCTCAATGGTCAGGGTGTTCACGTTGTTACAGTTAACGACTACCTCGCAAAGTTCCAGTCAGAAGAAATGGGTAAGGTTTATCGCTATTTAGGTCTTACTATTGGCTGTATTACTCACGGCCTTACTCCTGAAGAGCGCCGTGCGGCTTATAACTGCGATATTACCTATGGTACAAATAACGAATTCGGTTTTGACTACCTCAGAGACAATATGGTTATGTATAAAAAGGACAAGGTTCAGAGAGAGCATGTCTTTGGTATTGTCGATGAAGTTGACTCAATTTTAATTGACGAAGCAAGAACTCCTCTTATCATCTCAGGCAGAGGCGATAAGTCAACAGATTACTATATCCATGCTGACCGTTTTGCAAGAACCCTTACTGCTACATCAGTTGTTGAAATTGATGACAGAGGCGATACTGACGCGCTCGGCGGTGACTATGTTATCGATGAAAAGGCTAAAACTGCTACAATGACAAAGCAGGGTGTCAGAAAGGCTGAAAAGTATTTCGGCATTGAAAACCTTATGGAGTCTGACAACGTAAACCTTCTTCACCATATCAATACAGCTATCAAGGCTCACGGTGTTATGAAGAGAGATATCGACTACGTTGTAAAGGATGGCGAGGTTATCATCGTTGATGAATTTACAGGCCGTCTTATGATGGGTAGAAGATTCAATGATGGCTTACACCAGGCTATTGAAGCCAAGGAAGGTGTAAAGGTTGCTCATGAATCAAAGACTATTGCAACCGTTACATTCCAGAACTATTTCCGTCTTTATGCAAAGCTCTCAGGTATGACCGGTACAGCTATGACAGAAGAAGACGAATTCAAGGATATTTACAGACTTGACGTAATTGAAATCCCGACTAACAAGCCGGTAGTGAGAATTGACCACCCTGATATGGTATTCAAGACTGAAAAGGGCAAATTCAACGCTGTTATTGAACAGATTGTTGAATGTCACCAGAAGGGTCAGCCTGTTCTTGTTGGTACAATTTCAATCGAAAAGTCAGAGCTTTTATCAAGAATGCTCAAGAACAAGGGCATCAAACATAACGTTTTGAACGCTAAGCATCACGAAAAGGAAGCTGAAATCGTAGCTCAGGCTGGTAAGTATGGTGCTGTAACAATCGCTACTAACATGGCCGGTCGTGGTACTGACATTATGCTCGGCGGTAACGCTGAATATCTTGCCAAGGGCGAGCTCAGAAAGATGGGTCTTTCTGAAGAAATGATCTTAGAGGCAACAGGCTTTGCTGAAACTGATAACGAGGAAATTCTCAAGAATCGTGCAAAGTATATGGAGCTTTACAACAAGTACAGAGATGAGGTAGCTGAGAAGGCTATCGATGTAAAGGCTGCAGGCGGTCTTTTCATTCTCGGTACAGAGCGTCACGAATCAAGACGTATCGATAACCAGCTCAGAGGTCGTGCAGGCCGTCAGGGCGACGAGGGCGAAAGCCGTTTCTATCTCTCACTTGAAGATGACCTTATGCGTCTTTTCGGCGGCGACAGAGTTACAACGGTTATGAATACTCTCAAGGTTGACGAAAATATGCCTATCCAGTCAAAGATGCTCTCTTCTGTAATTGAAAGCTCACAGAAGAAGGTTGAAGGCAGAAACTACTCAATCAGAAAGAGTGTACTCAACTTCGACGATGTTCTCAACGCACAGCGTGAAATCATCTACAGCCAGAGAGCAATGGTACTCAACGGTGATGATATTCATGATTATATTCTCAACATGATTAAGAATTATGTTGATTCAACTGTTGATAATTTCCTCATTGAAGAGGATATCCACGATGACTGGAACTTAGTAGGTCTTCGTGAAGCGCTCAGAGGTCTTCTCACAACAGATAATGACTTCAATTATACGACAAAGCAGCTTGACGGTACATCAAAGAGCGATATCAAGAAGCTTTTGTACAACCGTGCAATGGAAATCTATTCTATGAGAGAAGCTAAAATCGGTTCAGAAACTCTCAGAGAGCTTGAAAGAGTTATTCTTCTCAAGGTTGTTGATAACAAGTGGATGGCTCATATCGACGATATGGCTGAGCTCAAGCGTGGTATTGCGCTTCGTTCATACGCTCAGAAGAACCCTGTTGTTGAATACCGTATCGAAGGCTTTGATATGTTTGATGCAATGGTTCAGTCAATCTGTGAAGATACGATCAGAATGCTCTTTACTATCAAGGTAAGAGAAAATCAGGTGCCAAAGAGAGAAAGCGCAGTAACTCTTGATGCAACACCTGCTCCTGAAGGGGCTGCTCCTGTAACAAGAAAAGTTTCTGACAAGACAGGAGATAACGATCCATGTCCATGCGGCAGCGGCAAGAAGTATAAAAAGTGCTGCAAGCTCAAAAATCAATAAAACCTATCCGCACCCGCCACAAAAGTGTGCGGGTGCTCAATCTTTAAAACGGGAGATGTAAAAATATGTCAACAGCATTCAAAAGAGCGGATATTTTGTTACCAAAGTCTGCAGATATGTCAAAATGGGCTGTAGTAGCCTGCGACCAGTATACAAGCGAGCCTGAGTACTGGGAGAAAACAGCTCAGATTGTAGGCGATGCTCCATCAACGCTTAATCTTATCCTTCCTGAAGTTTATCTTGAAAAGTTTGATGTTGAGGATAGAATTCACAATATTCATACCTGTATGGAAAGCTATATAGACAACGGCGTTTTTGAAGAATACAAAAACACAATGCTCTACTTTGAAAGAGTCCAGGATGACGGCAGAGTAAGACAGGGCCTGGTCGGTGCTATCGACCTTGAAGAATATGATTACTCAAAGGGCTCAGTATCATCTGTAAGAGCCACTGAGGCTACAGTAGTTGAGCGTATTCCACCAAGAGTAAAGGTGAGAAGAAATGCGCCAATCGAGCTCCCTCACATTATGATTTTGATTGATGATGAGGATAAAACAGTTGTAGAAGCAGTAGGCGCCAAGAAGGATACTCTCAAGAAGGTTTATGATTTTGACCTTATGCAGAAGGGCGGTAAGGCTACAGGTTACATTATGACAGATGAGATGTGTGACTATGTAGAAAAGGCACTCGAAGCTCTCGGCTCAAGAGAAAGCTTTGACAAGAAATATAATCTCGGTGATAAGCCGGTTTTATTATATGCAATGGGTGACGGCAATCACTCTCTTGCAACAGCAAAGGCTTATTACGAAGAATTAAAGACTCAGTATGAGGGCGTTGATTTATCCTGCCATCCTGCAAGATACGCGCTCGTTGAAATTGTAAATCTACATTCTGAGGCTCTTGAATTTGAAGCTATCCACAGAATTGTAACTGAGGTTGATACAAAGGCTCTCTTGAAGTCACTTTACAGCGAGCTTGAGCTTTCAGATGAGGTATCAGACCAGAAGATTACAATTATCGAAAATGGCGAAGAAACAGTAAAGTATATCCACAATCCTCTGTCAAAGCTTGCAGTAGGCAGTCTGCAGACTGTACTCGACAAGAAGGTTCTGGATTTAAAGGGCAAAATCGACTACATTCACGGTATCGATGTTGTTAAAAATCTCTCTATGAAGGAAAATTCAATCGGCTTTGTGTTAGAGGATATGGCAAAGTCAGATTTGTTCCCGACAGTTATCTGCGATGGTGCGCTCCCTAGAAAAACCTTCTCAATGGGTCACGCGTGGGATAAGCGTTACTATATCGAATGCAGAAAAATCAAGTAATGAATAAGGAATATCAGATAAAATATATTTTACGGAGAGGCAATAAATTATGTTGTTGAAAAATTGCAAAAACGAGCTTGAAAATCATATTCTTCCTTTCTGGAACAAGCTCCAGGATACCGAATTTGGCGGTTTCTACGGCTTTATGAGCCATGACCTTGAGCTTGATAAGAAGGCTGACAAGGGCGTAATTTTAAACTCAAGAATCCTCTGGTTTTACTCTGCTACATATAACTGTATCGGTGGCGAAGAAAACCTCAAGAAGGCTACTCACGCTTACGAATTTTTAAAGAATTTCTGCTATGACAAGGAATACGGCGGAGTATACTGGATGATGACCTATGATGGCAAGATTTCTGACGGTATGAAGCATACATACAATCAGGCGTTTGCTATTTATGCTTTGAGCGAATACTATCTTGCTACTAAAAACCGCGAGGCGCTCAATTTAGCGTTTGACATCTTTGCAGTTATCGAAGAAAAAACAATTGATGAATATGGCTATATGGAAGCCTTTTCAAGAGAATGGGAGCTTATTGATAATGATGCTCTTTCTGAAAACGGTCTTATGGCTGACAAGACAATGAATACAATTTTACATCTTATCGAAGCATATACAGTGCTTTATAAGGCAAGCGGTGACGGCGTTGTTGCAGAGCGTCTTGAATTTTTGCTTTCACAGATGTCAGACAAGGTTTTTGACCCTCAGACAAATGCATTGAAGGTGTTTTTCGATACAACCTTGTCAGTTATTGGTGATATTCATTCTTACGGTCACGATATCGAGGCTACATGGCTTATGGACAGAGCCTGCGAAACCTTAGGCAACAAGGCTCTTATTGAAAAGTTCAAGGCAATGAACCTTAAAATCTCAAACAATATCCTCAATATTGCGTTTGAAAACGGCGCTCTCAACAATGAGCGTGAAAATGATAAGATCGACCGCAAGCGCGTATGGTGGGTTCAGGCAGAATCAGTTGTAGGCTTTATGAACGCTTATGAAAAGAGCGGTGATGAAAAGTTCAAGACAGCGGCTGAAACTATCATGAATTACATCTTAGAACATCAGATTGACAAGCGCTGTGGCGAATGGTATTCAGAGCTTACATTTGAAAACAAGCCACATACCCACAAGGAGATCGTCGGTCCTTGGAAATGCCCTTACCACAACGGCAGAATGTGCATAGAAATCATTAACAGATTATCATAATAAAAGAGCGGATAGATTTCTCTATCCGCTCTTTTAGTTTGCGTGAAGTTCGTCTGTAGAAAGCTGAGAATATTCTTCAGCCTCTTTAAAGGCATCTAAGATTTTATTTTCTATCTCGCCTCTTGCCTGCGTTGTGATGGGGTGAACAATGTCTCTGAATGTACCGTTGTCATCTCTCCTTGATGGCATAGCTACAAAAAGTCGTTCATCGCCCTGAACAACCTTGATATCGTGAACTGCAAACATATCATCAAACGTAACGCTGATAACTCCCCTTAGCCTTCCAGTCGGGATAATTTTCCTGATTTTGATATCTGTAATTGTCATAAAACCAACTCCTTTGCATATATTTTCGCCTTGATGGCAAGAAATATTCAGTAAATTTAAAAAATTTGCAAAAGGTGTTTATTTTTTCTTAGTTTTATAATATAATATAAGTAGTACATTTGTTCTAGATTTGAGGGATTACAGTGGAAAATATATTGCTGGGTAAAAAGCATATTCATTTTATAGGCATAGGCGGGTCGGGTATGTATCCGCTTGCCCAGATTTTACATTCTCAGGGCTATTATCTTACGGGCTCTGATAATAACCCTACCGAAACGCTCGATGCTGTAAAGGCTATGGGCATTGAGGTATTTATGGGTCAGAGGGCTGAGAATATCAAGGGCGCTGATTTGATAGTTCATACAGCGGCTATTATGGCGGATAACGAGGAGCTTATTGCTGCAAAAGCGTCAGGCGTGCCTGTGCTTGAGCGTTCAGAGCTTTTAGGGCTTGTAACCAGTTGGTATGAAAATGCTGTGTGCGTAAGCGGTACTCACGGTAAAACAACAACCTCTTCTATCTTAACTCAGATTTTTATGGAGGCAGGCGTTGATTTATCCTGCGTAATCGGCGGTAAGCTCAAGGCTATCGGCGGCAGCGGCAGAGTAGGAAAATCTGATATTATGGTCTGCGAGGCGTGTGAGTATGTTGATACATTCTTAAAGCTCTACCCTGATGTTTCAATAATTTTAAATATTGATGATGACCATATGGAGTATTTCAAGACTATTGAAAATACAATCCGTTCGTTCAATAAATTCTGCCAGAAAACTACAAAATGCATCGTAGTAAACGGTGATGACGCAAACTCTATGAAGGCGGTAGAAGGCCTTGAGGGTAAGGACATAATCACATTCGGCTTTGATATAAAGAATGATTACAGCGCTAAAATCATCGGCAAAAAGGGTATGCAGACTGATTTTGAAGTTTTCTTCAAGGGTAAGTCTTTAGGCGTAGCGTCTCTTTATGTGCCTGGCGACCATAATGTATTGAATGCGCTTGCGGCAACAGCGGCGGCTATGTACTGCGGTGTTGATTTTGACTCATGCGTAATGGGCCTCCAGGTTTTCAGAGGTGCTATCAGGCGCTTTGAGCTTATTAGCGATAAGGCGGGCATTACAATAATTGATGACTACGCGCATCATCCTAAGGAGGTTGAAGCAACTCTGAAGGTTGCAAAATCTCTTGGCTTTAAAAGAGTATGGGCAGTTCATCAGCCTTTTACCTTCTCTCGAACAGCAAGGCTCAAGGAGGATTTTGCAAAGGCGCTGTCTATCGCTGATGAGGTAGTGCTTACTCAGATTATGGGCTCAAGAGAAAAGAATACGTATAACATCTATTCATCAGATCTAGCAGCCCTTATCGACGGGGCAACCGTTCACGAAACCTTTGATGATGTTGTAGAGTTTTTGCTACAAAACGTAAAAGCGGGCGATATGGTTATAACCATGGGCTGCGGTGACGTTTATAAGATAGCAAAAAGCTATGCTCAAAAGCTTTAAATTATGGATTTTGAAAAGAGATGATTTTATATGGCAAAGCTTAGCCAGACCGATAAGAATGTATTTGAATTTATAAAGAATAATATTGAAAATGGTATTACTCCAACTATCCGTGATATCTGCGCTGAGTTTGATATGAAATCAACATCCTCGGCTCACAGATGCGTTTCAAAGCTCATCGAAGCGGGCTATCTTGAAAAAGAGGATGGCAAATCAAGAGCGGTTCGTCTGCCCGGCTCAAATGGTATGAGAGTGCCTTTAGTAGGTACAGTAACTGCGGGTGCGCCGATTACTGCTATTGAATATATTACCGATTATATTGCTTTTCATCCTGAAAGAAATTATCAGAACCCGCTTTTTGCTTTAAAGGTAAGAGGCGAGAGTATGATAAATGTCGGTATTTTTGACGGTGACATAGTAGTTGCAGAGCAAACTCCTACCGCGTCAAACGGTGATACAGTAGTAGCGCTTGTTGATGATGAGGATGCAACTGTCAAAACCTTCTACAAAGAAAATGGTCATTTCAGATTACAGCCTGAAAATGACTATATGGACCCTATCATCTGCCAGAATGTAGCGATTTTAGGCAAGGTTGTAGCGGTTATCAGATACTTGTAAATAAAAAAATAACGGGCGTAAAACTTATGTTTTACGCCCGTATTTTTTTAACAGATGAATGCCTTTGCCTTGTTTACGATACTTTTGTCATTCTCATAAGCCAGCACAGTGCAGGCACGATTGATTTCTACCCACTTGATTTCAGCAATTTCTTCTTCCTGTGGTACATAATCGTATCTTTTTGCCTTAGCAATAAAGTATACAACAACCTTCTGCGTATCTTTTCTTGGAGAAAATGTAACTGTTTCTCTGAAGGTAGGGTCTATGATTACATCAATACCCGTTTCCTCCTTGATTTCACGCATCGCTGTTTCTACCTCTGTTTCATCGCCCTCCACATGCCCCTTAGGGAATGACCAATGCCCGCTGTTGATATGCTTTATCAGAAGGATCTCGGTGTTGCCGTGATACTTACGATAAACTATCGCACCGCAAGATTTCTCATTCTGCATAAGAGTCAGACCTTTCTTAAAATCTTATATTGTATTCATTATATCACATAATTTGCGGTTTGTCTTGTTATTTTTGAATTTTAATAATTTAGTAATAATTGTACAGAGGCAATAAAAAAGCCCGTTCTCTTTTGAGAACGAGCGTTTTAAATCAAATTATCTGAGGTCTTCAGCGAAACCGCTTTCAACGAGTGAAACAAGACCATCAACAGCAGCCTGTTCATCTGAACCGTCAGCGATAACTCTGATTGATGTGCCGCCTACGATACCGAGTGAGAGGATACCGAGGAGTGACTTAGCGTTTACTCTTCTTTCTTCCTTTTCGATCCAGATTGATGACTTGAATTCGTTAGCCTTCTGGATGAAGAATGTTGCAGGTCTAGCGTGTAAACCAACCTGATTCTGAACTACTACATCTTTAACGTACATAATTAGCTCTCCTTATTGTGTGATCTTAAACAGTGCGTTAGCGCACAGATACTCTAATGATTTAACTTAATTATACAAGTTATATTTTGACTAGTCAACATCAAAATATGTACAAAACGCCCCTTTAGGCTAAAATTCTGCTTTTTGATTATCCTTTGATATTCTTTTGGTCGGTTGTTTGTAGAGTTTGACTAATAGTTTTGAGAGTTTTACAACATTTTAGATAAACCAAACCCAACAAACACCTATAAAAATTCCGAAAAAACGCTATTTTTCGTCAAATTCACTATGTATACCTATCAAAAATTCCCAGTCATCGTCAGTCAGATCAGCTGTTTTCAAAAGCTCTGGCCGCTTTTGTTTTGTAGTCAAAAGGCTCTGTTCTCTGCGCCATTTCAAAATGTTTGCGTGATGCCCTGAAAGCAGTACAGGCGGAACCTTTTTGCCGTGCCATTCCTCTGGGCGAGTATACTGCGGATATTCTAAAAGCCCAGAATAATGGCTTTCATCCTCAAAGCATTCAGCCCTTGATAGAACGCCCGGTATCATTCGCAGAACCGCGTCGCATAAAACCATAGCGCCAAGCTCGCCGCCCGTTAAAACATAATCGCCTATCGAGATTTCCTCGTCAACAATTTCCTCTAAAACTCTCTCGTCAACGCCCTCGTAATGTCCGCAGAGGATAAAAAGGCTATCCATCTGTGAAAGCTCTATACAGCGCTTTTGAGTTAGGGTTTTGCCCTTTGGTGACATATAGATAACGTGTGGCCTTTCTCTGCCTTCTGTCACCGCCTCAAAGCAGTTGAAAATAGGGTCAGCCTGCATGAGCATACCCTTCATTTCGCTGTAAGGGGTATCATCAACTCTGCGGTGGCGGTCCTTTGTATAATCTCTGATATTGTGGCAGTAAAGCTCATAAAGTCCCTTTTCCTGCGCTCTGCCCGTAATGCTCTGGTTCAGAACGCTCTGGCACATCTCAGGAAAAAGAGTTGCAATATCAATCCTCATCGTCAAATAATCCTTTCAAAGGCCTTATCTTCATCCTGCCGCCCTCAACGTCAGTTTCAATAACAACGTCAGGAATAGCAGGTATATAAAGCATTTTGCCGTCAGCAGTCTTTATATGATAAACATCGTTAGCGCCCGTTTCGCTAACGTCGCAAAGCTCGCCATAAACCTTGCCACTGTCAACATCTGATACCTCAAGGCCGATAAGGTCCTGAACAAAGTATACATCCTCGGGCAGCTCAACATCGTTTCTATCCATATAAAGTATGCGATTTCTGATTTTTTGTGCATCCTCAACTGAGTCAACGCCCTTGATCTTGAGAACGACCATGTTTTTCTGAACTCTTGCGTTTTCTATTATAACGGGAGTCTGTGATTTGTAGTAAAGAGTATCAAACTCGCATAAAAGCTCGGGGGTATCACACCATGGCATAACCTTAACCTCGCCCTTTAGACCTACAACATTTACGATTTTACCTATTTCCAAAAACTGTTTTATTTTAATCAACCCCAATATATAAAAACAGTGAAATAACTCAAATAACTTATGACTTATTTCACCGTATCATGCTATTTAATTAGTCAATCTCAACCATAATCTTCTGATTATCTCTTGAAGCGCCTGCGCGCATAACTGTTCTGATTGCCTTAGCGATTCTGCCCTGCTTACCGATTACTCTGCCCATGTCGCTTTCTGCAACGTGGAGGTGGTAAACAACAACGCCTTCTTCGTTTGGCTCGTCAACAGTAACGCTTACATTTTCCTTATCTTCAACGAGTTCGGTTGCGATAATCTTAAGCAACTGTTCCATTTAAAATCCTCCTTTATTTCTCACCGTTATATGCTACACTGTTTTTTACAGTGTAGCACGCAAAACAGCGGTAGTGTGAGCTGGTGCTGTTTTGTCAAAGGGGAGATTCGTTTACAGATTAGAGAACGCCGTTCTTCTTGAGGAGTTCCTTAACTGTGTCTGTTGGCTGAGCGCCGTTAGCGATCCAAGTCTTAGCCTTGTCTGCATCAACCTTAACTACTGATGGTTCCTTAGTTGGGTCATAGTAGCCGATTTCTTCGATGAAACGACCATCTCTTGGGTAACGTGAATCAGCAACAACGATTCTGTAGAAAGGAGCCTTCTTAGCACCCATTCTTCTGAGTCTGATTTTAACTGCCATTTTAAATTCACCTCCGTATAAAAATTTCTTGTATATCAAAGCAGTAAAAGCTGCGTTGAACCGTGATTTAAATTCAGAGAGTAACTACGAGAAAAACAACGGCAATAGCGATAACGAAAACACCTATAAACCCGTAGATTATTCTTGTACCGGTTCTTCCGAAAAGAGTCATGAAAGGCTTTGCCTTGTAATTATTCATGAACCAGTCCCAATTGCATATCGCTCCGGCGAGTGAAAAAGCACCGGCGGCAATCATGATAATTGCAAAAAGTATTTCCATAGTGTAAAGTTCCCGTCAATCAAAGCTGAGGAAGATTTCCGCCGCCCTTGCCCTGAAGCTTGTCGAAATTCATGCCGGCGAGCTGTTTTCTTGCCTTACGCAGAGACATCTTGTTGTTTTTGCCTGTAAATCGCTTCATCATCTGCTGCATCTGATCGAACTGCTTGAGAAGTCTGTTTACATCTTCGACCTTTGTACCGGATCCCTTTGCGATACGTTTTTTGCGTGAGGGATTGATAATTGAAGGCTTAGCACGTTCTGCGAGAGTCATCGAGGTGATGATCGCTTCGATTCTGTCAAGCTGTTTTTCGTCGATATCCGCGTCTTTGATCTTATCGCCGACTCCGGGGAGCATTCCGAGGATAGACTTCATTGAGCCGAGTCTCTTGATCTGCTTCATCTGGCTGAGGAGGTCGTCCATATCGAACTTGTTCTCCTGCAGTTTCTTGGTAAGCTTTTCAGCTTCCTTCTGGGACATAACGTTTTCGGCTTTTTCAATAAGGGTAAGAACATCGCCCATACCGAGGATTCTTGAAGCCATACGCTCAGGGTGGAACTGCTCGAAATCGTCAAGTTTTTCGCCCATACCGACGTATTTGATAGGCTTTCCGGTAACGGAGAGAACGGACAGAGCCGCACCGCCTCTTGTATCAGAGTCGAGCTTCGACATAAGAACGCTGGTGATTCCAACTGCCTCATCGAATGCCTTGGCAACGTTTACGGCGTCCTGACCGGTCATAGCGTCAACAACGAGCATAATTTCATCGGGCTGAGTAAGTTCCTTTATATTCACAAGCTCATCCATAAGCTTTTCGTCGATATGGAGACGACCGGCGGTGTCGATGATAAGGATATCGTGACCGTAGTCCTTAGCATGGGCGAGAGCCTGTTTTGCGATGATTACGGGATCGATCTGTCCCATTTCAAAGACGGGTACATCTGCCTTCTGGCCTACTACCTGAAGCTGATTTATAGCCGCAGGACGGTAGATATCGCAGGCTGCGAGAAGCGGACGATGACCTTCTTTTTTGAGGAGCTTTGCGAGCTTTGCAGAATGAGTTGTTTTTCCCGAACCCTGAAGACCGCACATCATGATAACCGTAGGCGGCTTAGAGGAGAAATTAATTCTTGCGTTGCTGTCTCCCATGAGGGAGCAGAGTTCTTCATTTACTATTTTGATAACCTGCTGGGCGGGTGTTAGGCTTGAAAGAACCTCCTCACCGACAGCACGTTCTGTAACCTTCTTTACGAATTCCTTAACTACCTTGTAGCTTACATCAGCTTCAAGGAGGGCGAGGCGTACCTCACGCATAGCCTCCTTAACGTCGCTTTCGCTGAGCTTTCCTCTTGATTTCAGTTTTTTAAAGACGCCGTTGAGCTTTTCTGAAAGTCCTTCAAATGCCATGCTTATCTCCCCTTTTAAAGAAGCTCCATTCCTTTGCTGATCTCTTCGATGAGAGATTGCCGGAGCTGTAAATTTTCTATATTATCTGCAAGAGCCGTGATATTTCCGAAGCAGTCTCTCATTTTGCCGAGTCTTGCGGCAAAGCCGAGCTTTTCCTCGTAGTTGAGAAGAATACCTTCGGTACGTTTTATAAGGCTGAGAACCGCCTGTCGTGTGATTCCCATAGGATTGCCGATTTCTGCGAGCGACAGATCCTCACAGTAGTAAAGCTCCATAACGTTTCTCTGGTGATCGGTAAGAAGATCGCCGTAGCAGTCGAGGAGCAGAACGAATTGAAGTTCCTTAGCCATAATCACGGACCTCGCTGGTGTAATCTAAAAATACTTTACACATTTTATCACATAACTTCCTGTTTGTCAAGGGGGATAAGGACGAAAAATTCATATATGTAAACAATTACAAATAGCTGTTGCAATCACTATTCGGATTTGTTGATTTTTTCTCGTATCGCCGCCGGACTTGCTTCGGGCAGTGCTTGCATATAATAAAAAAGTGTGATATAATATGGATAATTACTTATAAGGGAAAAAGAAAGGGGCATTATTTATGAACAGAGAAACCGTTCTCAGGTACAACGCACCGGCAGAGAGCTTCAACAGCGCACTTCCAGTCGGAAATGGAAGAATCGGCGGAATGATCTTCGGCGGAGCCGCTGACGAGCTTATACGCCTCAATGAGGATTCCTTCTGGTCTGGTAGTCTGCGTCACAGAATCAATCCCGATTCTCAGGAGGGACTTGAGGAAGTCCGCACGCTCCTTAAGGAAGGGAATATTCCCGAAGCTGAAAAGATTTCCTTTGAAAAGCTTCAGGGTGTGACTCCGGAAATGCGTCGTTATCTTCCTCTGGGCGATCTCAGGCTGAATATGGATATCTCCGGCAGACCGAAGGATTATCATCGCAGTCTTGATCTTGAAAGTGCCTGTACAGAGGTAAGCTTCAGTGCAGACGAAGTGAGCTTTGCAAGAACGGTATTTGTTTCTGCTCCGGACAATGTAATGGTTATAAAGGTAAGTGCGGATTCTCCGGCTTCCGTAAGCCTTGAATGTTCAATAGAGGGACGTGACGACAACTATGACGACAATCGTCCTTGCGGCGAAAATATGATCCTTTATACAGGCGGAAACAGCGGTATATCATTTGCCGCAGTTCTCGGTGCAAAGGCATCTGGAGGAACTGTAAGAACAGTCGGCGGAAGGATTTCCGTAAGGAATGCCGACGAGGTAATGCTGATTCTCTCCGTGAGAACGAGCTTCTACGGAAAGCACTATACAGAATCTGCCGTGGTTGACGCTGAAATGGCTCTCCAGTGCGAATGGGATGAGCTTCACTACCGTCATGTGTGCGACTACCGTGATCTTTTCGACCGTACTTCCCTTGAACTCAACGACAACAGCGACGCTTCCGTTGCAGATATGACTACTGATGAACGTCTTGAACGTCTTAAGGGAGACGAGCTTGACAGCAGGGAATGTCAGCGTCTTATCCACGACAACAAGCTGATAGAGCTTTACTTCAATTACGGCAGATACCTGATAATATCGGCGAGCCGTCCCGGAACACAGCCCATGAATCTTCAGGGTATCTGGAACGAGGATATGCACCCTATCTGGGGAAGCCGCTATACAGTAAACGTTAATACGCAGATGAACTACTGGTGTGCAGAAAGCTGCAATCTGCCGGAATGTCACCTTCCCCTTTTCGATCTTGCCGAACGTGTATGCGAAAACGGCAGAACAGCCGCAAAGGAGATGTACGGCATATCAAAGGGCTTTGTGTGCCATCATAATACCGATATATGGGGCGACTGTGCTCCTGCCGACCTCTGGATGCCGGCAACAATCTGGCCCACAGGCGGAGCATGGCTTGCACTGCATATTTTCGAGCATTATGAATATACTCTTGACAGGGATTTCCTTGAAGAAAAATACCATATCCTCAAAGAGGCGGCAGAATTCTTTTCGGAATATCTCATGGAGGACGATAAGGGACGTCTCGTGACGTGTCCTTCTGTATCGCCCGAAAATACATACATCACCGATAAGGGCGTAAAGGGAAGTCTCTGCATGGGACCTTCAATGGATTCACAGATTATCACCGTGCTTTTCAGCAATGTTATCAGAGCTGCCGGAATTCTTGAACGTGACTTTGCTTTTGTGAAGAAGCTTAAGTCAATGCTGGAAAGAATTCCTCAGCCGCAGATCGGAAAATACGGTCAGATTCAGGAATGGGCTGAGGATTACGACGAGGCAGAGCCGGGACACAGACACGTTTCGCAGCTTTTTGCACTTCATCCGGCGGATATTATAACTCCTCACAAAACACCGAAGCTTGCTGACGCCGCAAGAGCTACTCTTATAAGGCGACTCGTTCACGGCGGCGGACACATGGGCTGGAGCTGTGCATGGTTCGCAAATATGTGGGCAAGGCTTCATGACGGAAGAATGGTCTACGAAAATATAAAGCAGCTTCTTCTCAACTATACTAACCCCAATATGCTGAATACTCATCCGCCCTTCCAGATTGACGGAAATTTCGGCGGAGTTTCGGCAATAACCGAGGCTCTGCTCCAGAGCTGCGGTGGAGAAATCAATCTTCTGCCCGCACTCCCTGACGAATGGAGCAGCGGAAGTGTAAAGGGCCTCCGTGCAAAGGGCGGCTTCGGAATATCAATGGAATGGAAGAACGGAAAGCTCAGCTCAGCCGAAATCACTTCCGATAACGGCGGCGAATGCCGTCTCCGTGCGAACTGCGTTGCAAGTATTCTCTGCGACGGAGAGAGCGTCGGCTCAAAGATAGAAAATGGTGTGGTCATCTTCAATACCACAGCCGGAAACACATATACTGTCAGGACTTAAGGAGAAGTCAGATGAATATAAAGAAATATGCGGCTTTTGCGGCGGCGATGCTCATGGCAGCATCGACCGTCTGCGGATGCAGCAAAAAAAAGAAGAAATCCGATTCAGCAAAGGACGCTCCGGTGTCGGTTGTCGAGGTTGAAACCACAACAGAAGCACCGACGCAGGCTCCCACTGAGGTGGAGACTTTTCCGGATTATCCCGTTGCTGTTCCGGAGATAAAGAAGCAGGATACAGGCGACTTTTATGAAGCGGAAAACGCTGATTTCCCGAAGGCACTCAGGGTGGAGAGCAATAAGGATAATTTCAGCGGCGAGGGATATGTCACGGGATTTCCCACCGGCGGAGGTGCGTCTGTAACATTCAGCGTGGAAGCTCCGAGCAATCAGCACTATGATCTCTCTTTCAATATAGCCTCGCAGAGAGAAACGGAATGTAAGCTCTCCCTGAACGGAAAGCAGCTTACGACCTTTAAAACTGTCAAGGGTGGAAAATTCAATCAGATTACTGTTCACGGAGTATTCCTCGTAAAGGGAAGGTCTGAAATATTCATAAGTCCGTCAGACGGAAATATCTGCCTTGATTACCTCAAGCTCACTGACAGTGCTTCTCTGGGCGATATAAGTTACGAGGCAGACGGCGATATCTCCAACGAGAACGCCGGAGAAGCCGCACAGGAGCTTATGAATCTTATTTCAGGCTGCTATGGAAAATACATCATTACCGGTCAGTATGCCGCAGATTCCGACAACTCCGAGCTTGACCTCATTTACAGGACAACCGGAAAATATCCCGTAATACGCTTTTCCAACCTCACTGTCCCAAGAGGCTCCTACGACGACAGCCACAAGGATATCGAAGCGTGTGCCGACTGGTACAGAAACGGCGGAATTCCCTGCGTAAGCTGGTACTGGAATTCCCCGTCTGAAAAAAGCTCGTTCAGGACTGATGAGACTGATTTCAGCCTTACCGACGCTATGACAGAGCTTGATATTGCAATGCTCTCTCAGGAGGAAATCAGAGGTCTTTACGGTGAGGGAAATATTTCCGGAGAATGTTACAGCATTATCCTCGATATCGACAGCATGGCAGGACAGCTTACATCGCTGAAAAACAAGGGAATCCCCGTTCTGTGGAGACCTCTCCCCGAAGGCAGCGGCGACTGGTACTGGTGGGGAGCATCCGGCGAGGACGCCTACAAATGGCTGTGGAATTTGCTGTATACAAGGCTTACCGGCTACTTTGAGCTTGATAATCTTATATGGATATGGAATGGTCAAAGCAAGGGGACTCTCGTGGACGAATCCACATTCGATATCGCCGCTGTTGATATCTACCACAACGGCGAAAAGGATTACGGCAGTACCTACTACGAAAATTTTGCGGCTGTCCAGAAGTTTGCCGGAAGCAAGAAGCCGATAGCTCTCAGCGAATGCGGAAGTGTTCCGGATATTGACAGTGCTTACAGGGATAACGCTTTGTGGTCGTTCTTCGGACTGTGGTTCGGCGAATATATCGAGGACGAAAACGGTGGATATTCGGAGAAATACACAAGCCGTGACAGGCTTATAAAGACATACAATTCCGAGGGTGCACTCACTCTGGACGAATTCACAAAGCTTCGGGATGAAGAGGAAATTCCGGAGATAACCGTGCAGACGGAAAAGGTTACTGAAACAGCTTCGGCGGAGATTTCCACACATACGGAAACTGTCTCGCAGACGGAAGCTTTCACACAGACCGGAACGGAGGGATGATATATGTATACCGACAACAGTCTGAAACGTCAGCCGACTGCCGCACAGACGGCTGTACTGGATAAAATGACAGCTGAGGTACGCAGTTCTCATAACAGTGCTGTAAGCTTCAGGATGCAGGATGTTCTCGTCATGACTCCTTTTTCAGAGGATTACGATCTCTTTCTGTTCATGGAGGATGATTACGCTTCCTTTAAAACGGGAAAGAAATCCTTCACAGAGCTGCGTCTTGCGGCTCAGGAGGCGGCACTGAAAAAATGCGAGGTGTATCCTCGTGTGACGCTGGAGCTTATTTACGATATTTTTGAAAAGCTCAGCGGAATAAGTCCTTCCGGAAAAGAACAGCTTATGCGGCGTGAATGTGAACTCATTGAGTACTTTTCATTTCCGAGGCAATGCGGAAAAACTCTTTTCCGTGAAGCCAAGGCACAGGGCAAGCGTACAATAATATTTTCCGAGTCGGTCTATCCGTCGGATGTTGTGAAGAATATTCTTGAAAAATGCGGATATGGTTCTTATGACGGTCTTGTGATAGTTTCTGAGATAAAAAAATGCACCGCAGAAAGCTGGTACGATGCCGTTCTTGCAAAAGCGGGAGTATCTGCCGATAAGCTTCTCCACATCGGAAGCAGTGTTGCGTATGATATTGAACTTCCTATTGTAAAGGGTGCAAAGGCTCTGCTTCTTGCTCCGGCGATACAGCTCATGGAAAAATCCGGCAGGATTCTGGGGTACATCCGGAAAAAGCATTTTTACAGCTACGACAGCACGAAATATCTTACTCTCCACTGCGTTCTGGGACTTTATGCGGCATACGGCTTTGATTTACCACAGAACAGAGAGGCTCTCAGCGATTTCTGCGGCGATCCGTGTCTGATAGGCTTTCTCGGAGCCGGAGCAGCGTCGCTCGAACAGGCTAATCCGGCAAAAAAGTATAAAATGCGTCCGGTTATTGCAGAAGCTCTTACGCATGATGAAAAATTCCTTGACGGACTTGACGACTTTAACAAAATGCTGGAGGATCACTTCGGAAGTAATCTTGAAAAATACGGCAGTGAAGGCTGCAGCGGCTTTCTTGACTTCCTTGATGAATGCTGTGCTTCGGCTGACAGAAAATTTTTTGTTCCGTATATGTCGACATCAGCCCTGAAAACATGGGCTTCATCCGTGAAGGAACCTGAAATAGTGCCGTTTTCCGGCAGAAATCATAAAGAAAGCTCACTGAATCGTCTCGCAGACAAAATGTTTCCACCCGGAACAAAAGTCCGCAATATAGCAGACGGAATTCTTGCAAAGGGGCACAAAAAGAGCAGATAACCGCAGAAATCCCCTTTTTATACATCTTCCGGAGCAGAAGTGCTTTTTCGCCGGATATCTCCCGAACATTAGCCATTCTGATAAAATATTCCGTTGCGCCGCCAATGTTACATATGATATGATAATAGCAGGACAGAAAAAAGTAATTCTGGCACTATATATGTATAACATGGAGGACTTGAATAATGAATGGTAAGGTAAAGGTACTTATTGGCGATGACTCGGCTGAAACAGGTGTAAGCACGGCGAACAAGCTTCGTGAGCGTGGGATGTACGCTTACACACGAAGAAAGGATTGCGGTATCATCCTTGAATCTATTAAAAAGGATCCGCCGGATGTTGCCGTGCTCGACATCAGTGCACAGAACGGAGATGTTGTAACTATAATGAAAAGAGTGAGGGAGCTTGGAGTAAAGTTTCCGGTATTCATTATAACATCATCCTGTGACAACGAATTCATTGAGCGTCAGGTGATGGATAACGGAGCTTCAAAGTTTCTGCTGAAGCCCTACGATGCAGATGATCTCTGTGCCGCTATAAATTCGGCTCTCGGCGACAACGCAAGCAGTCTCAGTGATGATATGGAAATTGTTGTTACGGATATAATCCACCAGCTTGGTGTTCCGGCACATATCAAGGGATATCACTATCTGAGAACAGCGATACTCTATTCAATTGAGAACAAGGCGCTTCTTGACAGCGTTACAAAGCAGCTTTACCCGACCGTTGCGGAGATGTACGATACCACTTCATCCCGTGTGGAGCGTGCTATCCGTCATGCCATTGAAATCGCATGGGATCGTGGAAATGTAGATACACTAAATTCCTTTTTCGGATATACGGTTGATACCGGAAAGGGCAAGCCGACCAATTCTGAATTCATAGCTCTTATCACCGACAAGCTGCGTCTGCGGTATAAATCGGCTCTGAGACAGAACTCTGAGTTCAAGGTAAAAAACTGATATTACAGGAGACACAGCCTCCTGTATAAGGTATAGTATAAGGAGGAAAATCTTATGTCATTCAGAAAAATCGAAATCAGCGAATTACAGTTCAATCCATTCACTAAAATCGGAAAGGAATGGATGCTCGTCACCGGCGGAAATATGGACAGCTTCAACACCATGACAGCTTCATGGGGACAGCTTGGCGTACTCTGGAACAGAAATGTTCTTACCTGCTATATCCGTCCCAACCGCTACACATACGAGTTCATCGAGAAGGGCGGCAGCTTTGCCGTATCGTTTTTTGGCGAGGAATTCCGCAGTGCACTTTCGTTCTGCGGCTCTCATTCAGGAAGAGACTGTGACAAGATAAAGGAAACTGGTCTTACTCCCGTTGAAGCTGATGGCTGCGTGGCTTTCGGCGAAGCTGATCTTGTGCTTGTATGCCGCAAGCTTTACAGCTACGACATGGAGGAGTCAGGCTTCCTCACCGAAGACGGAATTCCGGCTCAGTTCTTTGGAAAGGATCCCTATCACAGAGCGTATATCTGCGAAATCACTGCTGCATACTGTAAGTAAATATGTTACCCGAAACCTGCCTGCACCATGACTATGCAGGCAGGTTTTGTGTATTCTGCCGGAAAAAGGGTAAAAAATCTTGTAAATCTCTCCTAATCTATTGACATAATATCGGCAATTTGTTATAATCATATTGTATGCTTGCAGGCGTACGATTTATTAAATATTAAAATAAAAAGGAGATAACATCCCGAAAAGTGTTATCGTAAATAATTATGAACAGTAAAAGAGACAGATACAAAAGATTTATCTCTTTCGGTGCTGCATTGGTGCTTCTTGCTGTGCTTACGGGAATTTTCGCCTTCATCTGGTACAAATATTACAGCGAAGCTATTGTTCTGCCATACTACCGACGAGGAAACTGGGTGCTTATCGGTATCTACGGGCTGCTTACAATCCTCTTTTTCAAGGCTTACGGCGGTTTCAAGCTGGGATATCTCAAAAAGACAGATATGCTGTTTTCTCAGCTGATATCAATGGCGTGCGTCAATACTGTGGCGTATTTCCTCATAAGCCTTATCGGCAGACGCTTCATGGACGGTGTTCCTCTTGTCCTGATGACCTTTACCGATTTCGGAGTGATTTCCCTGTGGACGGTCTTTACGGGAAAGCTGTATTTCCTCATGTACCCGCCGAGGCGGCTGATTATCCTCTATGGAAGCAAGCAGGCGGCTTCTCTCGTTATGAAGATGAGCCAGCGTGTGGACAAGTATATGATCTGCGAATCAGTCAGTGCAGACGAGGATCCCGACAGGATAAGAGAGCTTATTCTGAAATACGAGGGCGTTATTATATGCGATATCCCAGCCGAACAGAGAAACGACTATATAAAATTTTGCTTTGATAAATCACTCAGAGCGTATATTGCTCCTAAAATTTCTGATATTATTGTAAGAGGTGCCGACGATATACGGCTCTTTGATACACCGCTGCTTCTCTGCCGCAACTACGGTCTTGACTTTGAACAGCGTTTCATCAAGAGAATTTTCGATATCGTGTTCTCGCTTGTCGCTATTATTCCGGCACTTCCGGTTATGCTGATCTCAGCCGCCGCCGTGAAGCTCTATGACAGAGGTCCGGTATTCTACAAGCAGAAACGCCTTACTATCGACGGAAAAGAATTCTTTGTGTATAAATTCCGCAGCATGATCGTTGACGCCGAAAAGGACGGCAGACCTCAGCTTGCGTCCGATGAGGACGACCGTATTACTCCGGTGGGAAAAATACTCAGAAAATTCCGTATAGACGAGCTTCCGCAGCTTCTGAATATCCTGAAGGGAGATATGTCCGTTGTCGGTCCGCGTCCGGAACGTCCGGAGCTTTCAGAGGAATACAAAAAGCATATGCCGGAATTTGAGTTCCGCCTTAAGGTAAAGGCAGGACTTACAGGCTATGCACAGGTTACGGGAGTGTATGACACAACTCCATACGACAAGCTGAAAATGGATCTGATGTACATTGAAAATTACTCAATGCTGCTCGATCTTCAGATAATTCTCATGACTATAAAAACGATGCTCTTTCCCGGCAAGACAAACGCTGAATCAGGCGAGAGCATACTGAACACAGGAAAAGAGGATAAGGATAAATGAAAATAACCGCAGTTATAATGGCAGGCGGCAGAGGCGAACGTTTCTGGCCGAAAAGCAGAAATTCCTGCCCTAAACAGTTCCTCTCGCTCACGTCAGATGGCGAGACTATGATTCAGAAAACCGTAAAGCGTCTCAGTCCCCTTGTGGCGGCAGAGGATGTCTTTATCGTTACAAATGCCGCTTACACTGAGCTTGTAAAGGATCAGCTTCCGGATATTCCGGCTGAGAACATCCTTGCAGAGCCGTGTGCAAGAAATACTGCTCCGTGTATCGCATTTGCGGCAGCAGTTATCGGCAGAAAATACGACGACGCAATTATGCTTGTACTCCCCTCAGACCACCTCATCGGTTATGAGGATATCTACATCAATACGCTGAAAAAGGCTGTCGCTGTTGCTGAACAGGGAAAGAATCTCGTTACTATCGGAATTACTCCGACATATCCCGAAACAGGCTACGGATACATCAATTTCGGAACGGAAACAGGCAACGCATACATGGTTGAACGCTTCGTTGAAAAGCCTGATCTTGCAACTGCCAAAAAATATCTCGCATCCGGTAAATATCTCTGGAACAGCGGTATGTTCGTGTGGAAGATTTCCTCAATTATGGCGAATATTAAGGAATTCATGCCGACAGTCCACGAGGGTGCCGTGAAAATCGGCGAAAGCTTCGGAACTCCTGCTTATGAAGAAACTCTTGTGAAGGAATTTACTGCATTCCCAAGTGAATCAGTGGATTTCGGCATTATGGAAAAGGCTTCAGATATCTACACTCTCCCCGGCAGCTTCGGCTGGGATGATGTCGGAAGCTGGCTTGCTGTTGAACGCATCAACGAGACTGACGAAAACAAGAACTTCATCAGCGGCGACGTTATCGCTGTTGATTCCGAAAGAACTACAATATGCGGCGGAAAACGTCTTATTGCAGCTATCGGAACAGAGGATCTCATTATAGTTGATACTGACGATGTGCTTCTTGTATGCTCCAAGAATAATACTCAGGACGTCAAGAAGGTAATCGCACAGCTCAAAGAAACAGGCAGAACAGATCTTGTGTAAATAATTAAAAAGGAGAAAAATATATATGAAAAACGCACTTATTACAGGTATTACAGGTCAGGACGGCTCATATCTTGCTGAGCTTCTCCTCGAAAAGGGCTACAACGTTTACGGTATCTGGAGAAGAAAGGCTACCGTTGATTACGGCAACATCGCTCACCTCAAGGACAAGGTTACACTTATCTACGCAGATATGACAGACCCCGTATCTCTCGTCTCCGCTATGAAGATTTCTCAGGCTGACGAGGTTTACAACCTTGCTGCTCAGTCATTCGTTGCTACAAGCTGGGATACTCCCCTCGGAACTGCTGACATTGACGCTATCGGCGTTACAAATATGCTTGAAGCTATCAGAATCGTAAAGCCTGAGGCTCGTTTCTATCAGGCTTCAACATCTGAAATGTTTGGTCTTGTACAGGCTATTCCACAGTGCGAGACAACACCCTTCTACCCCAGGAGTCCCTATGGCGTTGCTAAGCTCTACGGTCACTGGATCACAAAGAACTACCGTGAAAGCTACGGAATGTACGCTTGTTCCGGTATCCTTTTCAACCACGAGTCTGAAAGACGTGGAATCGAGTTCGTTACAAGAAAGATCACTGACGCTGCTGCAAGAATCAAGCTCGGCGTACAGGAGTACATGGAGCTCGGAAACATGGATTCCAAGCGTGACTGGGGACACTCAAAGGACTATGTAAAGGCTATGTGGCTCATGCTCCAGCAGGAAACTCCCGATGACTACGTTATCGCAACAAACGAGACAAGAACAGTCCGTGAGTTTGTTGAGACTGCATTCAGGCACGTCGGAATCGACGTTGAATGGCAGGGCGAGGGCGTTGACGAAATCGGTATCGACAAGGCAACAGGCAAGACAATTGTTAAGGTAAACAAGAAGTTCTTCCGTCCGGCTGAGGTTGATATTCTTCTCGGAAATCCTGCTAAGGCTGAGGAAAAGCTCGGCTGGAAGCGTGAAATCTCATTCTCTGAGCTTGTTGAGAGAATGGTTAAGAATGATCTTGACCTCGTTGAAAAGGAAATCAAGGTCAAGGCAATTACAGGCTGATTTTTACAGGGCGGTCAATGACCGCCCATTTGCAATATACTAATAGTAAAGGAGTGCCGGAATGAAAATTACTTTTGACGCTGTTCCGCTTATCGCCGATAAGATAACAGGAATCGGCTGGTGCGAAGCCGGTCAGACCATGAAGCTTGCAGAGCTTTATCCCGAAAACCGCTGTGAATACAGCTTTTTCGCCGACCGCAAAGGAAATGCTGTACGGCAGATAAAGCAGTTTTCCGGCAAAAATATCAAGCTGAACACGTCACGCTTCCCGAAAAAGCTGTACAGACTGCTGTCGGTGCTGCTTCCGGTGCCGTACTCTGCGTTCTTTGGGAAGAAGTCCGATATCACGCATTTTTTCAACTATATCATTCCGCCCGGAGTCAAAGGAAAAACAGTAGTTACCGTTCACGATATGGTCTATAAGGCTTTTCCGGAGACTGTCAGGGGACGCACACGCTTCATGCTCGACGCCGGACTGAAAAAGTCCCTGAAACGTGCAGATATCGTTGTTACCGACTCGGAATTTTCACGCACAGAAATTGTGAAGTATTTCCCGTGGTGCGAAGATAAGCTCAGGGTTGTTCCGTGCGGTGTTGATACGGAACGCTTCCATCCGTGCGGTGATATGCAGAAAATCGGCGATGTAAAGGCTTCTCTGGGGATTGAGGGAGAATATTTCCTGTATCTGGGAACAATCGAGCCGAGAAAGAATCTGGAGCGTCTTATTTCAGCCTACAATGTCTTTTCAAAGAAGGTAGGCAATCCGCCGAAGCTTGTTCTTGCCGGCGGAAAGGGCTGGCTGTATGACGGGATTTTCAGCCGTGTGAAGTCACTCGGACTGGAAGATAAGGTTGTTTTCACGAAATACGTTCCCTCAGAGGACATGAACGCTCTCATGTGCGGAGCACTGGCATTTGTATTCCCTTCTCTTTATGAGGGCTTCGGTATGCCGCCGCTTGAGGCTATGGCTTGCGGAGTTCCAGTTCTTGTATCGGGTGCGGCTTCGCTTCCGGAGGTAACAGGCGACTGTGCTGTTATCGTTGATCCTTACGATGTGAAAAGCATCGCAAGAGGATTATACAGACTGTATACAGATGAGGAGCTTCGCCGAGATCTCAGCAGACGTGGAATTGAACGTGCAAAGGGATTCACATGGGAAAGATCGGCACAGATGCTTCACGACATTTACAAGGAGTTAGTATCATGACGAAAAAACTGAGGATTTTAGAGGTAAACAAGGCTTATTACCCTCATGTTGGCGGAATCGAAACGCTTGTGAGACTGTATTCCGAGGAGCTTGGCAGAAGCTATGACGCTGACGTGAAAGTTCTGGTGTGCCGTGATGATCGTGGAAAAACCGTGAGACAGTGCATAAACGGCGTGGAAGTTACCCGTGCCGCAAGTCTCGGAACGTTCTTCAAGTGTCCGATTTCCTTTACTTTCATCAGACTTTTCAGAAAAATGGCGAAGAATGTGGATGTGATCCACATTCATATGCCCTTTCCCCTTGCGGACGCTGCTGTGCTTCTGTCCGGATTCAAGGGTAGAATAGTACTTTCGTGGCATGCCGACATAGTAAAGCAGAAGAAACTCATGCTCGTCTATAAGCCGTTCATGAAATGGCTTCTCAACCGTGCGGACGCAATTGCAATTGCAACTCCCGGACATTATTCCGGCTCTGATTATCTTACCGATTACGGTGATAAATGCCGGATTGTTCCATATGGAATCGCTCCGGAGAAGTACCTCGGCATCGAAAGAAAGCCGGTTCTTACCAAAAAATGCAGCGATAAAGGAAGCGTGAAGGTGTTTTTCACCGGACGTCTTGTCTACTACAAGGGCGTGGATGTGCTTCTGAAAGCGTTCCGCAGAGTAAAGGGCTGTGAGCTTTTTATTGCCGGAACAGGCGATCTTGAACCTACACTTAAAGAATATGCCCGCAAAAAAGGGCTTGAAAATAAAGTGCATTTTCTTGGATTTCTCTCCGACCATGAGCTTAAACAGGCTTATGCTGACTGCGATATCTTCGTGCTTCCCTCGGTAGAAAAAAGCGAGGCATTCGGCATAGTTCAGCTTGAAGCCATGATTTACGGCAAGCCTGTTATAAATACGCTTCTGCCGTCGGGAGTTCCTCATGTAAGCCTTGCCGGAGTTACCGGTCTTACCGTGAAAAAATCTGATCCGGCTGAGCTTGCAGACGCTATAAATACCCTTGCGGCAAACAAGGAACTGCGTGAAATCCTCGGAAAAGCGGCGGCAGAAAGAGTCTGCTCGCAGTTTAATGAAAAAATCGCTCTGGACAGCCTTTATCGTGTTTTGTCCGGAAAGGAGAACAGCTGATGAAAGCTCTTATTATAGGCGGTGCCGGCTTCGTGGGAGGATACCTCATCCGTGAACTCAGCTCCGCAGGTCAGGAGGTCTTTGCGACCTGTCTGGAAAATGAAAATATAAGCGGAAACTGCTCCGTCCGCACGCTGAATATCCTTGATGCGGACGCTGTAAGTGAAGTTATCGGCGAAATAAAGCCGGATGTGATATATCATCTTGCGGCACAGAGCTCCGTTTCCGTGTCGTGGAAAAAGCCGCAGCTTACAGCGGATATCAACGTTATCGGAACGATAAACGTTCTTGAAGCCGTGAAAAACTGCGAAAAAAAGGATATCCGACTGATTCTTATAGGCTCCGGCGAGGAATACGGCTTTATCCGTAAGGACGCCTGCCCTCTTACGGAGGAAGAGCCGCTGAATCCGGGAAACATCTATGCCGCAACAAAAGCGTGTCAGGGAATGCTCGGCGAAATTTACGCCCGTGCCTACAAAATGGATATCGTAATGGTAAGAGCCTTCAATCATTCAGGACCGCAGCAGCTTCCGATGTTTGTTATTTCCGATTTCTGCCGTCAGATAGCACTTATCGAAAAGGGCGATTCTCCGGCTGTTATGAGCGTCGGAAATCTTGCCGCAAAGCGTGATTTCACCGATGTCCGTGACGTTGTAAGAGCATACAGACTTCTTGGTGAAAAGGGTGTCAGCGGACGCACATACAATGTCGGCAGAGGAAAAGCCGTTGAGATTCAGTATATTCTCGATACGGCACTGAGCTTCTCACAGAAGGAAATAAAAGTTCAGCAGGATCCTGCAAGAATGAGAGCATCCGATATTCCCGTTATTGAGCCGGATGTTTCAAGGATTTATGAGGATACCGGCTGGAAGGCTGAAATATCAATGGAACAGACAATTGAGGATACTTTGGATTACTGGAGGAACAACGTATGAAAAAATTTCTGACAATTCTGCTTGCTATGTCGATGATGTCATGTACATTTGCTTCATGCGGAAAAAAAGACAGTGACAAGGAAGATAAGAAAAACTTATCTGCTGAGGAGGAAGTTCATCCCGCAGTCGGCAGATGGGTACCCGTTGAAAAAGAAGATACAATCTTTGATATACACAGCGAGGATGAGGCTTATATCTGTGCTGTGCAGGATCTTTCCGATGATCTTTACTTTGAAGATGATAACTTTGTGTTCAGCGGAATGGAATTTTCCGGCGATAATTACGATTTCGACGGTGAAACCTTTGTGCTTCATGCTTTCAGTGATAACGACCTTACCATGGAGAAAACAGACGGCAGCGAGGAACTTTACGGTGAATTCCAATGGATAAGCGGCGATCTCTACGATGATATTGTGAGAGATTTTACTGAAGCTTCCGTTACTGACGGATATGATATTACGGGCGATAATATAAAAACATTCATGATATGCAATGATGAAGGTACATCCCTTGAAATCAGGATAGGAGTATCTGATTTTGAGCTTACAGATGAGACAATTACTATCAGCGGATCAATTTTCGGTGGTGAAGAACTCAGGGACGCTGAATATACCGTTGACGGCGATAAAATGATTATTATAAATGCTCAGAGTGAAGAAATAGAGCTTGAAAGAATCACGGACGATGAATGAGGTGAAAATTATGGCAGAAACTAAGCTTACCAACGAATTTGTCCGTTCCTTTGACGGACATGAAAAGATCAGGATGACAAAGGCGGCAGAAAAGCTTACTGAGTTCGGAGAAAAGCAGAACGATGTGAATGAGGCTCTTGCCGGAAATATCAACAGTCTTATAAAGCGTGTATGTGCTCTGGAGGACAAACAGGAAAAAAATACCGAGATCATGAAGAAAATCGCCAATGAGCTTGCTGCTTTCAAGCGTGAGCTTGACAGGGTAAGACTTACGGAAAAGCTGAATTCCGGTGCAATCGAAAGACTATCGAATGCTATGTCTCTGGCAGCTGCTCCGGCTGAGGAAGGCTCTGGCGAAAACGGTGAGGAATAATTGAGATTTCATTGGTATGTGTAAAAAATTGCAGGCAGATATATTTTATAGGTTTATAACTTATGTAGGGGCGGATGCCTACATCCGCCCGTTATGAATGTAATTTGTCTGCGGTGCGATGTGGGCATCGCACCCTACATTGCATATATTTATTTTATATATATATTTCACTGTAATCTATTGACAATTCTGAGGTTTTGTTATATTATTAATAGTGGAAACTGCTCTGCAATATGAAGCAGGGCTTCCGCTGATTCTGTACGGATAAACGGAGGGTTTCACAACTCTCCATTTTTTATTTATTACAGCAATACCGCACAGGTTTTGCACGGTATTGTCTTAGAATGAGGGTGCTTGTATATGGATATTGCTGAAAAGCTCCTTGAGGAGCTTGAATGCCGTGTAGCCTTTACCATACCGATTTTCGGGGGAATCCCCGTTCCTGAGTCATGCGTTATGACGTGGGGAATCATGGCAGTAGTCGTACTTATCTGTATGCTGATAGTCAGAAGGCTGAAAACTGTTCCCACCGGAGCACAATGTCTGCTGGAAATCGGCATAAACTGGATGAATAACTTTTTCCTTGACATTCTCGGTCCGAAGGGGAAGAAATATCTTCCGATCCTTGAAACGATGCTGATTTACATAGGTATCTCGAATATAGTCGGAATAGTGGGGCTTCGTCCGCCGACAAAGGATCTGGGAGTTACCGCAACACTTGCGATATTTGCAATACTGCTGATACAGTTCTGCGGTATAAAGGAACGTGGCGGAAAAGGCTGGCTTCACAGCTTTATCGAACCTATGCCGCTTCTTCTGCCAATCAAGATACTGGAGCTTTTCATCAAGCCGCTTTCGCTCTGTATGCGTCTTTTCGGAAACATTCTCGGTGCATTCGTTGTAATGGAGCTTATAAGGCTTGTTGTTCCGGTGGGAATTCCGCTGGTTCTCGGCTTGTATTTTGACATCTTCGACGGATGTATTCAGGCTTATGTATTTGTATTTCTCACCTCTTTGTTCATGGCTGAGGCAATGGAAGAGGAATAACAGACAGCACCGCACAAGCTCTGTGCGGTATTGCTAATAATTTTTTGGAGGATTTTTTATGGGAGCAATCGCATTGGGTGCCGCTATTGCCGTTCTTACGGGAGCAGGTGCAGGAATTGGAATCGGAATTGCAACATCAAAGGCGGCTGAGG
>CALBJC010000102.1 GCA_937892655.1 uncultured Clostridia bacterium
CAAGCTTGATCTGACGAGCGATAACTTCTTCTGTGATGTTGCATTCTCTTTCCCATAAAAGCTCGCCTACGCAAACGATTGGCTTAAGGCCAGCAGCCAAAGCTGCCTTTGTTCTCTTATTAACTGTTTCGTCTGTTTCACCGAAATACTGTCTTCTTTCTGAGTGACCGATAACAACGTATTCAACGCCAACCTCAACGAGCATATCAGCTGAGATTTCACCTGTAAATGCACCACTCTTTTCAAAGTGAACATTTTCAGCACCGATCTTTACGTTTGAACCTGCTGTTGTGTTTACAGCTGTTTCAAGGTTTGTGTAAGGAACACAAGCGATAACTTCAACATTACCCTGAGCGTTTGCAACGAGCGGCTTTATCTCTTCTAAAAGAGCCTTAGCCTCAGGTCTTGTCTTGTTCATTTTCCAGTTACCAGCGATGATTGCTTTTCTCAAATTCTTATTCATTTTAAAAACTCCTTTGTTTTTAATTATTTATAAAACGTACCTATATATTATACTACATACTGAGTGCTATGTCAAACATTTAACATTATTTTACGTCAGAATTTCAGCTTAAAATGCCTTATAACTTCAATGCCTACAACCACAAGCGCAAAGCCTACAGATTTGTAAACACCGAGTATATCATCCTCTTTTTTCTCTTTGAATTTTGGGTGAGTTGCAAGATAGATTTCTTCAGGCTTTTTGACGTTGTAGCAAATCTCAATCATATCATCATAATGCATTGATTCAATTTCTGATACGATACACTCAGCACCAACGCTGTATTTTACCTTCAGCTTATACCATATTTCTACACGAGGTGCATACTCATCAGAGAAATACTCTCTTTCAAACCTTTCCTTTGAGATAACCTTAGCATCTGCCTTTACATATTCATCAAAAGGCTTCTGGGAGCTTTTAAAGAAAAACACCCACTCAAAATCAACAAATCTGAATACTGCACTAAGGCTGAAGCCTTTTTTTGCTATGTAATCTGTGATTTTATCTTTCTTTGCAAATATCTCATCGATAATTCTCAGAAAAAAGAAGATTGCTATATAAACCAAAATTCTCAATCCTAAGCTACCCATACTACTTCTCCCTTTTTAAAAAGAGCAGACATTCCTGCCTGCTCTTTTAAAATGTTATTACTTGTCAGCGATAACGTCGATACCTGGTAATACCTTACCTTCGAGGTATTCAAGTGAAGCACCGCCGCCTGTTGAGATGTGGCTCATCTTGTCGCCAAGACCTGCCTGGTTAACAGCTGCAACAGAGTCGCCGCCGCCGATGATTGTTGTAGCATCAATTTCAGCAAGAACTGCCGCAATTGCGTTTGTACCCTTAGCGAAGTTAGGCATTTCGAATACGCCCATAGGTCCGTTCCATACAACTGTCTTAGCTTCTTTAA
>CALBJC010000103.1 GCA_937892655.1 uncultured Clostridia bacterium
TCTTTATAACTCTATGGAATACCTTCTTACCTTTTCTGATAATCATAGCACCATCTACAAATAATTCGTCTGTAATTAACATATTAGCATCAGTTACCTTGTTATCGTTTACTGATAATCCGTTTTGTTGTATAAGTCTTCTTCCTTCTCCTTTTGATGGAATTAACTTTGTTGCCATCAATAAATCAAGAATTCCCATACTCAAAAGTTCATCAGAAGACAATTCTGTAGTAGGCATATTTTCACTAATACCGCCATTTGCAAAAATAGCATTTGCAGCGTCTTGTGCTTTATTTGCCTCTTCCTCACCGTGAACTAACTTTGTAACCTCATATGCCAAACGCTTTTTAGCAACATTTAACTCTTTACCTTCCCACTTTGACATTTCTTCAATTTCTTCCATAGGAACAAAAGTTATAAGCTTTAAACAGTTGATCACATCATCATCCTGTACATTTACCCAATACTGATAAAAATCATATGGAGTACACTTTTTAGGATCAAGCCACAAAGCACCCTTTGCAGTTTTTCCCATCTTCTTACCCTCAGAGGTTGTCAAAAGTGTAAATGTCATACCATAAACCTGCTTTTGATCTTTTCTTCTGCAAAGCTCAAGGCCACCTAAGATATTTGACCATTGGTCATCCCCGCCAAGCTCAATCTTACAGTTATACTTTCTGTTTAACATCAAAAAGTCATAACTTTGCATTAGCATATAGTTAAACTCCAAGAATGACAAGCCTTTTTCAAGTCTTGTTTTAAAACATTCAGCAGTTAACATCTTGTTTACTGAAAAACAAGTTCCTATATCTCTTAGAAAGTCAACATAATTTAAATCCAATAACCAGTCAGCGTTATTTACCATAATGGCTTTGCCTTCTGAAAAGTCAATGAAACGGCTCATCTGCTTTTTAAAACATTCACAGTTATGCTCAATATCTTCTCTTGTAAGCATTTTTCTCATATCGGTCTTGCCTGATGGGTCACCAATCATACCTGTACCGCCACCAAGAAGAGCGATAGGCTTGTTGCCAGCCATCTGCAATCTCTTCATAAGGCACAAAGCCATAAAGTGACCTACATGCAAGCTGTCAGCGGTTGGGTCAAAACCAATGTAGAATGTAGCCTTACCGGCGTTAACCATCTTTTCAATTTCTTCTTCGTTTGTAAGCTGTGCTAACAAACCACGTCTTTTGAGTTCTTCAAAAACTGTCATTATATTTTCCTCCATTTTGATTCTTAGCAATAAAAAAGCCTCTGACAGCACAATCGCTATCAGAGGACGAATTATCATAAATGATAAACCGTGGTACCACCTCAGTTTATTGCTTTGGGTCAAGCAACCTCATTAACGCTTTAACGGGCGTACCCGAGTAAACCTACTGCTATTTCAGCCTACCAGCTCCAAGATGTAATTCACTATCGGTATCTGCCTTTTCACACCAACCAAAGGCTCTCTGAAAGATAATATCCTCAAGCTACTGATTCTTTTCACAGCCATTGAGGATATATTATCACATAAAATTCAAGTTGTCAAGTAAATGTTACTAGATTTTATTCTTTATACGCTCGAGTGCGCCTTTTTCAAGTCGTGAAACCTGAGCTTGCGAAATACCTATTTCATTTGCAACCTCAACCTGAGTTTTGCCTTGCAGGAAACGCAAAAAAAGAATTTTCTTTTCTCTGTCGCCAAGCATTTTAATAGCTTCACGCAATGACAGCTCGTCAACCCAGCTTTTATCATCGGTTTTATCACCGATCTGATCGAGAACATAAAGCGTGTCACCTGAATCTGAATACACCGGTTCATATATTGATAAAGGTTCACTGATTGACTCAAGGGCAATTACAACATCTGATTTTACAGCATCTATTTCTTTTGCTATTTCCTCAACAGATGGTTCTCTCTGAAGCTTATTTGTCAGCATTTCTTTTGCCTGCATCGCCTTGTATGCCAAATCTCTTATTGACCTGCTGACTCTGACAGGATTATTATCACGCAAAAACCTGCGTAGTTCTCCCATTATCATAGGAACTGCATATGTGCTGAATTTTACATTCAGCGAAACATCAAAATTATCTATTGCTTTAATGAGCCCAACGCAGCCGACCTGAAAAAGGTCATCCACAGCTTCTCCTCTGTTTGAAAACCGTTGAATAACACTTAGAACAAGCCTTAAATTACCATTAATAAGTTCATCTCTAGCCTTTTTATCGCCATTATGTGCTTTATTAAGAAGCTCTATTTTTTCGCTTTCTTTTAGCACTTTTAGCTTTGAAGTGTTGACACCACTTATCTCAACTTTATTATACTGCATACATATCACTTTCCAATATTTAAAACAATATATTCCGATTTAATCGGTAACCAAATTATTGGCAGTAGAAGTTTATATATGCAGTTTCAGGTTTAGCAATATATGGATTATGTAACCTTTTCCAGTTCTTTTTTCAGATGCTTAATAATTCTTTTTTCAAGCCTTGAAATATATGACTGTGATATACCAACCATATCGGCAACCTGCTTTTGAGTCATTTCTTTATGACCGTTAAGCCCAAATCTCATCTCCATTATATTGCGCTCACGAGGCTGTAAATCTTCTATTGCATTGAGTAAAAGGCTTTTTTCTACCTCACATTCAATACCTCTGTTTACAGTATCGTTTTCCGTACCAAGTATGTCAGATAACAAAAGTTCATTACCATCCCAGTCGATATTAAGAGGTTCATCTATAGAAATATCATTTCTATGATTTGATGATTTTCTCAGATACATAAGTATTTCATTTTCAATACAACGCGATGCATAAGTAGCTAGCTTTATATTCTTTTCAGGGCAAAATGTCTTTACCGCTTTTATAAGACCAATTGTTCCAATCGAAATCAAGTCCTCAAGGCCAATACCCGTATTTTCAAATTTCTTTGCTATATATACAACCAGGCGCAAATTATGGACTATAAGTAGTTCACGACCTTTAGGATCACCATTTGATATCAGATAATAAACCTTTTCTTCCTCATCCTTTGTAAGTGGTGGCGGCAGGATTTCAGGACCATTTATGTAATCTAAGGTATTATTCTTTTGTAACTTTGCTACTATTACTTTTAACTTTTCAATCAATCTATTTATAATCATTTCAAAAACCTCATTCAAATATAATTCTAGGATTAAATACTGCTCTATTTCCCGAACAGCTATCAGATACAACGCCGACCATAACATCGGGACGATATATTTTACCTTCATTAGATATTATTGTGATTTTCTCAGGATAAAAAACCGGTAGCAAACCGCTCGATGATACCGTATGGTATGGTATCAGACGAAAGCCTTTCAATTTATCCTTTGACGCTTCAACCTTCGCCAGTAGATCATCATTTGAAAAAATCACAACCGGCTTTCTACTGAACATATCATAAACATTGTTTCCGCTGTCTGAAATAGCATCACAATGATAAATGTTATTCCCGATTTCAATTGAAACCTCATAACTTAAATTCCTGTTTTCTTTTCGTTCGATGATATAAAATACAGCGCAAACAATAGCATAAGCCAAAACAGTTGAAACTATCAGAAGCGGCATTGAAAGCTGAAAATACATTGTAAAGTTTTCAAGATATACTGATTTCAAAGAGAATATTTCTTTAACTATGTAAACAAGCGAAAAATAACACAGATTCACTAAAAACGAGATTATACTTAGCCGTATCAACTTAAAAATCGATTTTTCTTTAAAAGCAATACAGTTTATTGTCAAAAACAGTAGTATTTTAATAATCGTTCCAAAAATAATGTTTAAGCCCTCAAACTCAAGAACTATAACAAGTGAACTCACCCCACCAACAAAAGAAGAAACAATATGTCTCCCATTTGATATACTGATATGAGTTATCTTTGAAACCGATTGTATGATAAACCACGTTATATAAATGTTTATAATTACAAGAATGTCAATATAAATGCACATTTCAAATCACCTTGTTTTAATTATAAAATGAAATGAACGAGAAATTTGTCGTAAAAAAAGAGTGCATCGCAAGATAGTTGCAATGCACAAAATCATAAAGTGACTATAACATTAAAAAAGAGCGTAGCCAAAAAGCTACGCTCTTTTAATTAATCTTCAAAGAATACAATAAACGATCTGTAAGCCATATACACATCAGTCTTAGCTGTAATCTCAAATGGTGCATGCATGCAAAGAACAGGAACACCAACATCGATAACATCCATATTCAGATTTGCAACATACATAGCAACAGTTCCGCCGCCGCCAAGGTCAACTCTGCCAAGCTCACCTGTCTGCCAGATAACCTTATTCTTATCAAGAAGTGTTCTTACTCGTGAAACAAACTCAGCAGAAGCATCTGAAGTTCCTGACTTACCCCTTGCACCTGTAAACTTAGTTACACAAACGCCATAATTGAGATATGCACCGTTATTCTTTTCAATAACGCTTGGGAAAGTAGGGTCAAATGCAGCATTTACGTCAGCTGAAAGACATTCAGAGTTTGACATAACTGTTCTACCATCACTACCGAGTTTTTCTGCAATATCACAGATAAAGTATTTAAGATACGAGCTGTTAAGACCTGTATTGCCGTCACTACCTGTTTCTTCTTTATCAGTAAGGATTGTCATAGCTGTTTTCTTAGGATTCTTGCATTCCAGAATAGCCATCAAGGATGTATACGCACAAACTCTGTCATCCTGACCGTATGCACCAATAAGACCTCTGTCAAAGCCTACATCAGAAGCCTTGAAAGAAGGTACAGCTTCAAGCTCTGCTGAAATAAAATCATCCTCTATGATACCATACTTATCATTGAGTATCTTCATGATGTTGAGTTTTACAAGCTCTGAGCCTTCATCATCCTTGAATGGTCTTGAACCGACAATAATATTGAGTTCTTCACCCTTGATACCTTCTGCGAGAGTTCTCTTCATCTGCTCCTGAGCGAGATGTGGAAGAAGGTCAGAAACGCAGAATACAGGGTCTTTCGGATCTTCACCGATACATACAGTTACCTGCTCACCATTCTTTTTGAACACTACGCCGTGAAGTGCAAGAGGAATAGCCGCCCACTGATACTTTTTGATACCACCATAATAGTGAGTTTTGAATAAAGCAAGATCACTGTCTTCGTACAATGGATGCTGCTTTAAGTCAAGACGTGGTGAATCAATATGCGCAGCAGCGAGTCTGATACCCTTTTCAATTGGTTCTGTGCCAATAACAGTAAGAATGATACTTTTTGCTCTGTTTACATAATAAATCTTATCGCCGGCATTGAGCTTTTTCTTAGGGTCATACTCTGTAAAGCCATAAGCCTTTGCAAGCTTTACAGCCTCAATAGTGGCTTCTCTTTCAGTCTTTGCATTATCAAGAAACTCCTTGTAGCCCTCGCAGAACTTATCACATTTCTTTACAGCGCTTTCGCTGAGAATCTGGATAGAATTCTTAGGAGATGACAAAAGCTTTTCCTTCAATTCCTTTACCTGTGATTTCTTTTCAGTTGTTTTCTTCGGCATTATAAAGTCCTCACTTTCAATTAGTATAAATTCTTATATGATTTATATGCATTCATAATTTTATTGATATAGTGCCTTGTAATATCAGATGGAATATCATCTATAACTACATTTTCAGTGTCTATTACTCCGTCTGATATCCAGCTATCAACTCTACCTGCACCACTGTGGTAAGCAGCCGACACAAGCTCATAGCTACCATATTTTTCATACAGATATGATAACATATATGTTCCATATTCTATGCTGTATTGCGGCACAAACATATCGTCATACGTTATATTTCTTTGCTCATCAAGTCTGAACTGAACCCAGTCAAATGTATCCTGCATCATCTGCATAAGACCTCTCGCACCAACATCAGATACAGCAGAAGCATCAAAACCGCTTTCAGTCTTAATTACAGCATAAATAAAATCTTCATCAACATTATATTTTTCTGAAAACTCACTTACATATTCGCTGTATTTTTTAGGATAAAACTGATTTCTGAACATATCAGTTTTGAAAAAAAGCATAATTGCAACGGCAATTAACACTATAATCAGAATAAGATAAATCTTAGCCTTATTCTTCCTTTTACTTCGAAAATTTGCCATCGAAATTCCCCTTAATCAATCTGGCAGTTTCTTTTGATTTATCAACTAAATCAGCATAGGTCGAGTTATTAGTTATAACAAAATCACTTCTGTTGATATAAAAGCTATCGTTATGCTGTGATGAAAATCTGCTTTTAATCATATCATAGTCAATGTTGTCTCTTAATGCAATTCTTTTTGCCCTTAATGCCTCATCAGCAATAACACATACTATCATATCACATAGCTTATCAGCACCTGCTTCAAATAAAGTAGGCGCATCAAGCAAAATAAATTTTGAGCCATTTTCTTTGAATTGATTAATTTTACTATCGATTCTTTCAATGATGAACGGATATATCACAGAGCTATATTCTTCAAGTAAATCTTTATCATTGAAAACGTACCTTGCAGTTTTTGCTCTGTCAAGAATACCATCCGTAAAAAAGTACGGAAATTTATCATATATTGCTTTTGAACAATCAGTACCCTTTTGTGTTACCTCTCTGGCAATCAGGTCGGCATTTATAATATCAAAACCTTCATCCTCAAAAGTATGGCAAACTGTAGTTTTACCCGACCCACTCTGCCCGGTAAGACCGATAACTATAGTATCAATATTTTTCACAACTACAATTCACCTCATTTTCAGAGCCTGATCAATCTGAATGCTGCAGCCCTCAGAAGTCTGTTGTAGACAGCAAGTCCTACTCCATCTTTTGAAGGGCATCTGAAATATGCCTTTTTAAATTTTTTATCATCGATCTTTCTAAGTATTTCAAAAAGATTATGAGCCATATCAACCGAGTCAGTACCCATCTCAATTATAGGTTTATCTGTACTAATATTTTCATTACCAAAAATTATAGCACATACGTTTTCTTCATCAATATTATTTATATAATTCTCAAATGCTTTTTCATCAGAATCAACAATAAATACATCAGCCGATGGAGAATAATGCTTATATTTCATACCCGGAGAACGCACAACTGCATCAGCATCAAGCATTTTAAGCACACCTTCATCGATAACAACGTTTTCGGCGATGTCAAGTAAATCTTCTTTACACACAAAGCCTGGTCGTAATATTCTGATTGTATCGCCTTCAAATGAAATTACCGTAGACTCAACGCCTACACCGCTTTCGCCGCCATCAACAATAGCGGGTATTCTGCCATCCATATCAGCCAGAACGCGGTTTGCAGATGTAGGGCTAGGGCTACCAGAAAGATTTGCAGAAGGTGCCGCAAGCGGAATACCTGCTTTTGAAATTATCTCTCTTGCAGTAATATCAGCAGGCATTCTTATGCCAACAGTATCAAGACCACCACTAGTAACAGAAGGTATAATACTCTTCTTTTTCAAAACCATAGTAAGAGGCCCAGGCCAGAAATGCTCTGCAACCTTATACGCAATATCAGGAATATCGGTACACAACTCATCAAGCATACCCACATCGCTTATATGAACGATCAAAGGATTATCCTGAGGTCTACCTTTTGCAATAAAAATTTTTGAAACAGCATCCACATCAAGTGCATTTGCAGCAAGACCATAAACAGTCTCAGTAGGTATTGCTACAACCTCACCAGCTTTTAAAAGTTTAGCTGCTTCATTAATGCCTGCACTATCTGCAGTAAGCATTTTTGTTGTCATTAATTATCACCCTGTGATGCAAGCTTAGCTGCCTGGTCAGCTGTAGCCAGAGCATCAATTACTTCATCAAGATTACCGTTGAGAATATATTCAAGACGATATATTGTAAGACCTATTCTATGATCTGAAATACGTCCTTCAGGATAGTTATATGTTCTGATTCTTTCAGAACGGTCACCTGTGCCAACCTGCATTCTTCTCTGTGCGGCAATTTCGCCTTCCTGTGCCGACTGCTTTGCTTCAAGAAGTCTTGAATATAATACTCTCATTGCCTTTTCCTTGTTCTTGAACTGGCTTCTTTCATCCTGACATTCAACAACAACACCTGTTGGTAAATGAGTAATTCTTACAGCAGATTCAGTCTTGTTGATGTGCTGACCGCCTGCACCTGAAGCACGGAAAACGTCAATCTTAAGGTCGGTAGGATTGATATCAATATCAACCTCATCAGCCTCGGCAAGTACCGCAACTGTTACAGTTGATGTGTGAACTCTGCCCTGTGACTCAGTTTCAGGAACTCTCTGTACTCTGTGAACACCACTTTCATACTTAAACCTCGAGTATGCACCATCACCGCTGATGCTAAAAGATACTTCCTTATAGCCACCAAGCTCTGTAGGATTTGAGTTCATAACCTCAACTTTCCAGCCTTTTGATTCAGCATACATAGTGTACATTCTGTAAAGTGAATTAGCAAAAAGTGCTGCTTCTTCACCACCAGCACCACCGCGGATTTCAATGA
>CALBJC010000104.1 GCA_937892655.1 uncultured Clostridia bacterium
ACAATCACAGGTCGTGGTACAGTTGCTACAGGTAGAGTAGAAAGAGGTCAGCTCAAGCTCAACGATGAAGTTGAAATCATCGGTCTCACAGAAGAAAGAGCTAAGACAGTTGTTACTGGTATCGAAATGTTCAGAAAGCTCCTCGACTACGCAGAAGCAGGCGATAACATCGGTGCTCTCCTCCGTGGTGTTCAGAGATCTGACATCGAAAGAGGCCAGGTTCTTTGTAAGCCAGGTTCAATCAACCCACTCACAAAGTTCACAGGTCAGGTTTACGTTTTGAAGAAGGAAGAAGGCGGCCGTCATACACCATTCTTCAACAACTACAGACCACAGTTCTACTTCAGAACAACAGACGTTACAGGCGTTATCACACTCCCAGCTGATAAGGAAATGTGTATGCCTGGTGACAACGTTGAAATCGACGTTGAACTCATCACACCTATCGCTATTGAAGAAGGCTTACGTTTCGCTATCCGTGAAGGTGGCCGTACAGTAGGTTCAGGCGTTGTAACAGCTACAAAGTAATTTATAACTGATTACAAAATCATATAAAAATTTGGCGACTATCGCAAAAGCGATGGTCGCCTTTTTATTTTCATAATAAAATTGGTGTTTTGGGATATAATATAAGAGTAAATGAGAATTGCGCAAAACATCTCATAGCAAATGATATGTAATAGTAAAATGCGCAACTAAAGTTGCGCAAATTCTTAATTTCAAACGCTTAATGTAGCAGAATGCACATTAAAAACTAACAAATCTTCTGTTTTAATGTCAGTTGACACTATTTTGCACAAATGGTATTATTTTAGTAGAGAGCAAGCGGTTGCTCAATGTGGATAAAAAGGCAAAAGGGTGTGAGAATTTGTCTGATAATTTTGAGAGTATAAAGCTAGATAGAAGAATATATCTTGATGACATAGCAAAGGAACTTGGCGTTTCAAAGTCAACGGTTTCACGAGCCATGTCTGGCAAGGGCAGAATAAGCGAGGCAACAAAACTGAGGGTTATGGAATGCATAAAAGAACATAACTATCGCCCGAATGTGATTGCAAAAAGCCTTGCATCATCAAAAACGTTCAATATTGGTGTTGTGCTGCCTGCCGATAAAGATTTAAGCGAAATTCCGTTTTTCCAGAGCTGTCTTTTAGGTGTGTGTGAAGTAACCTCAGCGCTTGATTATGATGTAGTTGTAATTACAGCAAAATCAAATGACATTTCACAGCTTGAGCGCCTTATAGATAACAGAAAGGTTGACGGTGTTATACTTACCCGTTCGGTATTGCATGACCCTGCTATTGAATATTTAAAAAGGCAAAATGTTCCGTTTGTGCTCATTGGCTCAAATGATGATAACTCGATCGTACAGATAGATACAGACCATACATCTGCCTGTGCTGAAATGACAAGTTATCTTCTTTCAAGCGGCTCAAAAAAGCCAGCTTTGCTTATAGGTTCAACAAATTTTGTTGTAAATAACGCTCGTCTTGCAGGCTTCAGACGTGCTCACGAAAGAGCAGGTCTTTTTGTTACAGAAAATCTCATCTACCGTGATATGACAAACCATGCGATAGTTGAACGCGCAGTAATAGACCTTTTAGGTAAGGGAGCTGACTGTATCGTATGTGGTGATGACTACATATGCTCAAGAGTTCTGACAGAGCTTGAAGTAAGAGGTATTTCAATTCCAAAGAGCATAAAGGTTGCATCATTTTATAACAGCGCTTTCTTAAAGAGTCATACTCCTGCGATTACAGCTGTCGATATTGATGTAACTGAGCTTGGCATTCAGGCGGGCAAAACAATTATCGATATTGTTTCAAGAAGAAAGGTATCAGATAAAATCTTTGTCGGTTATGAGCTGTCAATCAAAAAATCAACATTATAAAAGGTACCAAAGTCGAGAAGTGACTTTAATATAAAAACAAAAACGGAGGTTTTATTATGAAGGTAAAAAAGCTTTTAGCAGCAATGCTCGCAGCTACAATGACAATGACATCATTTGCAGCTTGTGGCGGTAATGATGAATCAACAGCTGGTAATGACGGTGCCGTTGATACAAACAACATTACATCAGAAAACATTACTCTCAAGGTATGGGAATCAACAGCAGGTCCTGATGAATGGATTAAGCAGGCAGGCGAAAAGTTTACTGAAAAGTATCCAAACATCAAGATTGAGTATGTAAACGTAGAGCTTGGCGATTCAACAGGTCAGATTGCTCTTGACGGTCCTGCAGGTGTAGGTCCTGACCTCTTTGCAGCTCCTCACGATAAGCTCGGTGAGCTTGTAGTAGGCGGCCACATTCTTCCAACAGCTAACGCTGATACAGTAGGTTCATCAGTTCTCGGTTCTTGTAAGAGCGCTTTGACATACGATGGCGTAATGTACGGTTACCCAACATCAGCTGAAACCTATACTCTTTTCTACAACAAGGATCTCATTTCAGAATCAGAGCTTCCAAAAACATGGGATGAAATGTATGACTGGGTTAAGGATTTCAACGCTGCTAACGAAGATAAGCAGGGCCTTGTAATGGACGTTGCAAACATCTACTACACAATTTTGTTCACAACAGCAAACGGCAACAGACTTTTTGGTGAATCAGGCTTTGATACATCATCATCATACCTCAATACTGCAGACGCTGTAGAAGGTATGAAGAAGTTCCAGAAGTTCAGAGAAATCATTCCTGTAGCTTCAGCTGACCTTACAACTGCTATCGCAGACGGTGCATTTGCAGCAGGTACTGCAGCAATGCATATCACAGGTCCTTGGAATGTAAGCTCATTCAAGGATGCAGGCTTAAACTTTGGTGTTACAACCCTTCCTTCACTCACAGCAGGTGGTGACCCATCAGCTTCATTCTCAGGCACAAGAGGTATGTTCGTATCAGCTTATTCATCACATCCAAACGAAGCAGCTCTCTTCGCTGAATTCTTAATTTCAGAAGAAATGCAGAAGCTCCGTTATGAAATCACAGGCGCTCTTCCTTCAGTAGATATCCCTGTTGAAGATGAATACACACTCGGCTTCATCGCACAGCTTGACTACGCATTCCCAATGCCATCAGTTCCTGAAATGACAGCGTTCTGGGAATCAGGTAACAGCGCATCAGCTAACATCTGGGACGGTGCAGATGCTCAGGCAGAGCTCGACGCATTGAACTCAGCTATCACAGGTAACTAAGAAAAATCTTCCTCATATTTCTCATTGTTATTAATAAAAATTTTGATAAAGGGATGCTTTTTTGGCATCCCTTTTCAAAAATACAGTATATTTCCGAAGGCTGAAAATTTCAGCTTTGGGTAATCTACTGTCATCTTTGAAAGGAATGATATATATGACTCTGGCGCTAAATCGTGACGGCTCAAGTGAAAAGAAGGTCAGAAATACCGCCCTTATCTTTATGGGATTATCCCATATTCTGTATTTAAAGCAGTATATCAAGGGTGCTGTTTTTGCTCTTATAGAAATCTTGATGCTAATCAATATCCCGACTATTGTAAAGGGGATAACTGAGCTTATAACTCTCGGTGAGCCTCAGCCGCATCTGCCGGTAATGCAGAGAAACAACTCTCTTTTTATGCTAATTGATGGCGTAATAGTGCTTGCAATCATCTTTGTTTTTGCATGTATCTACGCTGTATCGGTAAAGAGTGCAACAAAGAGCTATAAGAGCTTTTGTGTAACAGGAAAGCTTGAGCGCAAAAAGCTGTTTGATGTTTTGGATGGTGCATTTCCTATCGCTGGTCTTGCTCCTATGGTAATTTTAGTTCTTTTCTTTGTAGTAGTGCCACTTGTATTTTCAGCAGCAGTTGCATTTACAAACTACTCCTCACCAAAACATATTGCGCCAAACAATACTATCGACTGGGTTGGCTTTGAAAACTTCAAAACTCTTTTCGGCGGCGACGCTACCTGGACTTCTGCATTTGGCAGAGTAGCACTTTGGACACTTATCTGGGCTGTGCTTGCAACCTTTACCTGCTATGCAGGCGGTCTTATTATGGCAGTTGTAATGCACGAAACAAAGTTTAAGATAAACCCGGTTTTCCGTTCAATCTTCATTTTGCCATACGCTGTACCATCAGTAGTTACAATGCTCGTATGGCAGAATTTATTAAACGGTTCATTCGGTATCGTAAACAGAACCCTTATCGCAATCGGTATCTTGGAAAAGGGTGAGGTTATTCCATGGCTTACAGACCCAACCTTTGCTAAATTCACTTGTGTTCTGATTAACCTGTGGGCAGGTTTCCCATACTTTATGCTTCTAGCAATGGGTACAATGACAGCTATCAAGGAGGATATCTTTGAAGCTGCAAGAATTGACGGTGCTAACAAATGGCAGGTTTTCAAGTCGATTACACTCCCTAACGTTATCTATCAGACAATGCCACTTATCATTATGTCATTTGCACATAATATCAATAACTTTGGTGCTATCTTCTTCCTGACAGGCGGCGAGCCTAACGTTGCTGACTCTACAACAACGTATGCAAAGGGTACAGATATTGTAGTAACCTGGATCTACAAGCTCACAGTAAATATGCAGCAGTATCACTACGCAGCAGTTTTAGCAGTTTGTATCTTCATCGTACTCGCACCATTCTCTATCTGGAATTTCAGAAATACAAAATCATTCAAGGAAGGTGAAATGTAATGACTCAGATGGCAAATTCTCCTGAAATAACAAAGGTTATAAAACCCAGAAAGCCACATCGCAGTGCGGCTGAAAAGTTTTACAGAGCATTTATTTTCGTTTTCTTACTCATTACAAGCTTCCTTGTAATCTATCCGCTTGTATATACGATAGTAGCGGCATTTACCCCAGGTAATTCCATTTCAAACCTTCATATCATTCCATTTAAAAATGGTGTTACTCTTGATCATTTCAAATATCTTTTTGAACAGACAAACTATCTTATGTGGTTTAAAAACACTCTGATTATCGCAACAGGAACATCAGTTACAACCCTGCTTGTATGCTCAATGAGCGCATACATTTTCTCAAGATTTAAGTTTCAGTTCAAAAAAGGTATGATGATGTCCCTGCTTATTCTTCAGATTTTCCCATCCTTTATCGGTATGGTTTCTATCTATGTAATCTTGCATAGAATAGGCGGTCTTGATACTTTGTGGGGTATGGTGCTTATTTATCTTGCCGGTAACATACCTTACAACACTTGGCTTGTAAAGAGCTATATGGATACAATTCCAAAGTCACTTGACGAGGCTGCAAGAATTGACGGCGCTTCAAATACAAGAACCTTCTTCCAGATCGTTCTCCCTCAGGCAAAGCCGATTTTGGTGTTTCTGACAATCACGAGCTTTACAGGCCCTTGGATGGAATACATCTTTTCAAAGATGATCTTACGTTCAAATGAAAATCAGACCCTGGCACTTGGTCTTTACAGCTTTGTAACTGATAAGAAGAATGAGTTTACTATTTTCTGTGCGGGTGCAATCATTGTTGCAATTCCGTTTATCATCTTCTTTACTCTTACTCAGAAAATGCTCGTAACATCTCTTGGCGGTGCGGCAGTAAAGGAATAAAAAGCATATTACAAAGGAATATTTAAAATGAATAATATAACCTACAACAATAAATATATCCTCAAAAACGAAAAGCCGTGGTTTGTGATAATGGGAGAGTTTCATTACTCCCGTTATCCAAAGGCTTTCTGGAAAAAGGAAATAGGCAAGATGAAAGCAGGCGGGCTTGATATAATATCAACCTATGTAATCTGGATTCATCACGAAGAAATTAAAGGCGAATACGATTTTGAGGGCAACAAAGATCTCCGAGCATTCTGTGAGGCGTGCAAGGAATGTGATGTAAATATGTTCTTGCGAATAGGTCCATGGATTCATGGCGAGGTAAGAAACGGCGGTTTCCCTGACTGGCTTGTTAATGAATATGGCGATAAGGCAAGAACAAATGATGAGGGTTATCTTTTTGAGGTAGAAAAGTTCTACAAGCGCATTTATAGCGAGGTAGAGGGTATGTTCTTAAAAGATGGCGGTCCTATCATCGGCGTTCAGATTGAAAATGAATATGGCCATTGTGGCGGTCTTTCTGGTGACGAGGGCGAAAAGCATATGAAAACCCTCTATGAAATGGCAAAGCGTATCGGCTTTGAAGTGCCTTTATATACTGCAACCGGTTGGGGCGGTGCTGTAACAGGCGGGCTTTTACCTGTTATGGGTGGCTACTGTGACGCTCCGTGGGCGCAGTGTACTGATAAGCTTACTCCATCACAAAACTATGTTATAACTCATGAACGTAACGACCACGGTATCGGTGCTGATCATCATATCGGCTATGGCGTTACCTTTGATTACGAAAAATTCCCATATCTTACCGCAGAGCTCGGCGGCGGTTTACAGGTAACTGCTCACAGACGTCCCGTAGCGCAGGGTAAGGATATAGGCGCTATGTCCTTAACAAAGCTTGCGAGCGGTGTAAATCTGCTCGGTTACTATATGTATCATGGCGGTACAAATCCTAAGGGTAAGCTCACAACTCTGCAGGAGTCAACTGCAACGGGCTATCTCAACGACCTGCCTGAGTATTGCTACGATTTCAATGCGCCGCTCAAGGAATACGGTCAGGTGACTGATACATTCAAGGAGATAAAGCTCCTTGCGATGTTTACAAAGGATTTCGGTGAAGAATTCTGTAAAATGGATACCTATATTTCGCCAGATGTAAGTGAAAAACCTGAGAATTTATCAGACCTTCGCTGGTCGGTAAGAAAAAACGGTGATAGTGGATACATTTTTGTTAACAACTATCAGCGTTTATATAAGATGGCAGAGCATTGTAAAAAGCTCAAGGTAGATTTACCTGACGGTGAAATTGAGTTTCCTGAAATTACAATCCGAGATGGTGATTATTTCTTCTATCCGTTCAATATGAAGATAGGGGATGCAACTATCCGTTATTGTACTGCAACTCCTCTTTGTAAGCTCAATGATGAAACGATTTTCTTCTACTATGACAAGCCCGTTGAATGTGCAGTTGACAGCGGTGCGGATATACGCTTTATCACAAGAGAAGAGGCTAAAAACGCATATAAGCTTTATCTGCATCAGGAGCATCTGGCGATTACAAACGGCGTTATTATACAGACTGACAAGAGCTGTGAAATATATGCTAATGAAGATATAAGTTTTAAGGTTTACCCTGATTTTGATATGGTGCCTTTTGGTTTTGAAAAGCTCGGTGTTTCAGATGGCTTTGGCGTTTACAGAAAGAAAATTGATACAAAATCAGAGTCGGAGTTTGAGCTTGTTAGCGATGAAAATAATGTCAAGCGTTACAGAATTGATGTTGATGCTACAGAGTGTGAAGAATGCTATGTAAACATAAACTATCAGGGAAATAAGGCGAGAGTTTATGTTAACGGTGAGCTTGTGGATGATGATTTCTTTACGGGCTTTGGCTTTACAGTAGGTCTTGCAAGATTTGGTTTTCCAAAATCCTTCGAGGTTGAAATATATCCTTTGTATGAAAGCGATGATATTTATCTCGAGGTCGAGCCTCGCTTTAAAAACAGCATTGCCTGCGAGATCGAAAGTATTGAGGTTTTATGTGAGCAGAAGGTTGATATTGATTTTACGATATAGTTTGAAAGGACAAAAATTATGAATGTGAGAAAGTGTATGATAGCGTTGACCGCCTCGGCAATGCTTGCAGCGTCATTTACAGCTTGCTCAGATGACAAAAGCTCGGTGGCTGATAATGGCGAAGCAATCGGAAATGCAAAGCCGTTTGAGGTTTTGATTGATGATGATAACAGATGGGTTTATGAAACTGAGAATCCTATAGATTCATCGATCTATGTTGAGAAAATCGAAGGTCTGAGCGATTCATTCATCAGAGGTGTTGATGTTTCATCAATCATCTCTCTTGAAAACAGCGGTACTGTTTTTTATGATGAAAACGGCAACGAGCAGGATATTTTCAAGACCTTAAATCAGAGCGGTGTAAACTACATCAGAGTTCGTGTATGGAATGATCCGTTTGACGCATCGGGCAACAGCTACGGCGGCGGTGCAAACGATATAAATACAGCCGTTGAAATAGGCAAGCGAGCTACTGCTAACAATATGAAGCTTCTGGTCGATTTTCATTACTCAGATTTCTGGGCAGACCCTGCAAAGCAGATGGTGCCAAAGGCATGGGCAGATATGACAATCGATGAAAAAGCAGAGGCTTTGTATCAGTATACAAAGGACTCGTTAAAACAGCTTACAGATGCGGGTGTAAATATAGGCATGGTTCAGGTAGGTAACGAAACTACAGGTAATTTCTGTGGCGAAAACAACTGGATTGCTATCACAAAGCTGATGAACGCAGGCATCAGGGCTGTAAGAGAAACTGACCCTGCAATTTTAACAGCAGTTCATTTTACAAACCCGGAAAAGTCAGATAACTACATTCAGTATGCAAATGTTCTGAAAAACTTTGAGGTCGATTATGATGTTTTTGCTTCATCATACTATCCTTACTGGCATGGCTCACTTGAAAACTTAACAGAAATTCTCACAAAGATTTCAACAGATTACGGCAAAAAGGTAATGGTTGCCGAAACCTCTTATGCTTATACTTTAGAGGATGGCGATGATTTTTCAAACTCAATCGGTGAGGGCGGCGCATTTGTAAAGGATTATCAGTTTACCGTTCAGGGTCAGACTGACGCTTTATGGGATGTAATAAACGCCGTTCACAATGTAGGTGAGGCTGGTATCGGTGTATTCTACTGGGAGCCTGCTTGGATCGCAGTACCAGGTGATAACTGGGATGACCGTCACGTTTTATGGGAAGAACACGGTTCAGGCTGGGCATCAAGCTATGCTGCAGAATATGACCCTGATGATGCAGGTCAGTGGTATGGCGGCTCAAGCTGGGATAATCAGGCGCTCTTTGATATAAACGGAAAGCCTTTGGAGTCACTCAAGACTTTTGGCTATATCTATACAGGAACCAATACAGAAAATAAGATTGATGCTATCGAGGATATCTCTATCATTGTCAGACTCGGTACAGAGGTTAAGCTCCCTGAAACTGCAAACGCTATTTTCTCAAACCGTGAAAAGAAGGAAGTAGCCGTTGTCTGGGAAGATGCTGACTTAGAAGCAATGTCTGCAGGTGAGGTTGCAAAGTATACTGTATGGGGTGATGCGGATGGTGCTAAGGTGCGATGTGACATCTCAATGGTTGAAGCAAACTTCGTAGAAAACTACAGCTTTGAAAATGAAGACCGCTCAATGTGGGTAGTTGAAAACATAAACGATGTTACAACAGAACTCAACTTCCAGGAAAAGTCAACTGACGCTTCAACAGGCGACTGGTCATTCCATTTCTATTCAGAAAATGAAGTTAATTTCAAGCTCTCACAGACAGTTACAAACTTAGCTCCTGGCGAATACAATTTTGAGATCTCGATTCAGGGTGGTGACGTTGTAAACCCTGATATGTATATCTATGCTATTGCAGATGGTGTTGAGTATACTGAGATTGCAAAGGTTGCAGGCTGGGCAAACTGGCAGAATCCGAAAATCGAGGGTATTACAACAGAGTCAGGTGAAATCACAGTCGGCGTTGCAATCAAGTGTGATGCAAAGGGCTGGGGTACAGTTGATGACTTCCTATTAAACCCTGTTGAATAAAAATAAAAGCCACTTCTGATTATCAGAGGTGGCTTTAACTATTATAAAAGATGTGAGATTAATTCTTCGTGTGACTTAGGTGAAAGATAAGCAGGGGCAATATCAAAGATTGTTTTACAGCCCTTACGGCCTTCATTGTTTAATCTGTAAGCGGCTCTTGCAAATGCGCATAAAACGCTTGCTGTAAATTCAGGGTTTGAATCGAGCTTTAATGAGTATTCAATAGTCTGCTTTGTGCCGTCTGAGGTCTGGCCGCTTCTGATTACACAGCCGCCGTGTGGCAGAGTGTTGTGGTTTTTCTCCATTTCTTCAGCGGTAATGAATGTAACTGTTGTATCATAGTCTGCAAAATAGTTAGGCATTGTCTTTATAGCCTCTTCAATTTTTGCCTTGTCAGCGCCCTCTGCAGCTACTACATAACATTCTCTTGTGTGCTTCTGTCTTGTTGTAAGCTGTGGATTTTCGCCGGCTCTTACCTTTTTCATAGCCTCGTCAACAGGTACTGTATACTGTCTTGCGTCCAGAACGCCTTCAATTCTTCTGATAGCGTCTGAATGGCCCTGAGAAACGCCTCTGCCCCAGAATGTATAATCCTTGCCGTCTGGCAAAACAGCGTTTGAGTAAAGTCTGTTTACTGAGAACATACCAGGGTCCCAGCCTACAGAAATTACGGCAATCTTGCCGCCCTTTTCTGCTGCTTCGTTTACATTTTTAAAATGTGCAGGGATAGTAGCGTGAGTATCGTAGCTGTCAATAACGTTGAAGTGTTCAGCAAGAGCTGGTGTCATAGTAGGTAAATCTGTTGCAGAACCACCGCAGATAATCATAACATCTATATCATCCTTGTATTTGAGCACATCATCAAGTGAATAAACCGCAACATTTGGCGTGTTAATTTTAAGTGTTTCAGGCGCTCTTCTTGTAAATACAGCGCAAAGCTCCATATCATCGCATTTTTTGATAGCTGCCTCAACTCCTCTGCCGAGGTTACCGTAGCCTGTGATTGCAATTCTCATAAAAATCTCTCCTTTTTAAAAATAAAAAGCGGATAAACCTTAGTCTATCCGCCAGATTTCAAATAGATATAATACGGTCATAATTAAATTAAAAGGACTTTTAATTGTAGTTATGCTCGTTTTTGATACCTTGATTTTATCACAAATCTTTTTTTCTGTCAAGAGATTTATTCTTCAGAAAACATATCCTTGCCTACACCGCAAAGTGGGCATTCAAAATCCTCTGGTAAATCCTCAAACTTTGTGCCTGGTGCGATACCAAGCTCAGGTGCGCCAAGCTCTTCATCATAAACCCAGCCGCAAGCGTCACAAACGTATTTTTTCATATAAATTCCTCCTAAATATAGATTATTGTATTTTTTCAAAATCAGCAGCGCCGTGCTTACATAATGGGCAGACTATATCGTCAGGAAGTTCCTCGCCCTCATGTACCCAGCCGCAGATTTTGCATACCCAACCTTTTTTGCCTTCAGTTTCAGGCTTTGGCTTTACATTGTCGAAGTAGTATGTGTATGTCATTGTAGGTGCATTTGAGATTACTCTGGCTTCAGTCACCTCGCAGATAAACATACCGTGTGTATCAAGGTCAACATAAGATACGACCTTGAGTGACATAAATGAATTGATGTATCTTGGTAAGAATACGAGTCCGTTATCTGAACGCAAAGGCTCGTAGTCCTTGAATTTATCAACATTTCTTCCGCTTTCAAAGCCGAATTTTTCAAATACTGAAAATGGTGTATCGGTTGTCAGGCAGTTTATATTCATAACCCCTGTCTGTTTGATAACGTGGTGAGAATAGTTCTCCTTGTTGATAGTTACAGCTATTCTGTTAGGTGTATTTGTAACCTGAGTTACAGTATTTACAATAAGGCCGTTATCCTTCTTGCCGTCATTTGATGTTACAACATAAAGACCATAGCCTATATTGAAAAGTGCTGTCAGGTCATTTTTGTTAGCAGTTTCGCTGTGCTGTGCAAGATATTCCTGACAAAGCTCATTTGCTAAATTATCAATAGCCTGATTGCTTTCGTCACTTAGCGCTGATAAAATCTTTACTGTGTTTTCAGCGTATGTCAGGTTCTTTGACTTTTCGAGCATTCCCTTCATAACCTTGGTAGCCAGCGGTGCCCAGCTGCCGTTTTCAATAAATGCAACTGTTCTGTTCTGGAAATTGCGCTCTGTGAGATGATTTATAAACTCTCTCATGAATGGGAAAATATCAGCGTTGTAGGTGGTTGTTGCAAGTACCAATTTGCTGTAACGGAATGCGTCTTCTACAGCCTCAGCCATATCGCATCTTGCAAGGTCGTTTACTACAACCTTAGGGCAACCATTCTGCTTGAGCTTTTCTGCGAGTGCCATAACAGCCTTCTTTGTATTTCCGTAAACTGATGTATATGCGATTACAATACCCTCTTCCTCAGGCTGATATGATGACCATGTGTTGTAGAGGTTGATATAGTAACCTAAGTTTTCTGTGAGTACAGGACCGTGAAGCGGGCAGATTTTTTCGATGTCAAGGTTTGCTGCCTTTTTGAGTAAAGCCTGAACCTGTGCGCCGTACTTACCCACAATACCGATATAATATCTTCTTGCCTCGCAAGCCCATTCTTCTTCAACATCAAGTGCACCGAATTTGCCAAAGCCGTCAGCTGAGAATAAAACCTTGTCAAAGCTGTCGTATGCTACTACAACCTCAGGCCAGTGTACCATAGGAGCTTCAACAAATGTGAGCGTATGTTTGCCAAGCTCAAGTGTAGCACCCTCAGAAATAACAACCTGCTTGTCTGCAAAGTCGTTTGAGAAAAACTGCTTCATCATTGCAAAAGCCTTTTTTGAAGAAACGATTTTAGCATCAGGATAAGCCTTTACAAAATTGTAGATGTTGGCTGAATGGTCAGGCTCCATGTGTAAAATAACTAAATAATCAGGCTTTCTGCCGTCAAGAGCATTCTGCAGATTGTCCAGCCACTGATGAGTAAAGTTTGCATCAACTGTATCCATTACAGCAATTTTCTCATCTATGATAACGTATGAGTTGTATGACATACCGTTAGGTACAATATACTGCCCTTCAAAAAGGTCAACGCTATGGTCGTTTACACCGATATACTTAATGTCATTTGTGATAATCATAATACTACCTCCGATAATATTGTTGCTAAATTTTACCTTTTTATTCATCGGTCTAAAATCTGACCGTCAGTTGTGATAGTTATTACCTGCCATGGAATAAGCTTGCCTGAATTTACAAGCGCCAATTTAACAGCATTTTCAATTCCGCCGCAGCAAGGAACTTCCATTCTTACAACCTTTATACTTCTAATATTATTACTTTTTATGATTTCTGTCAACTTTTCAGAGTAATCAGTGTTGTCAAGCTTAGGGCAACCGATAAGCGTTATATGATTTTTTATAAAATCTTCGTGAAAGCTGCCGTATGCAAACGCTGTGCAGTCAGCGGCGATCAAGAGATTTGCTCCGTCAAAGTATGTAGCGTTTGTAGGAACAAGCTTTATCTGACAAGGCCATTGCGAAAGCTGGCTCTGTGATTTTTCAATCTTGTGATATTGCGTTTCTCTTTTAAAGGTTTTACTCATACTGCCCGGACAGCTGTGAGCTTTCTTGGCCTTTGCCATTTCTACTGCCTTCTCATTATAGGCAGGCGCTTCTCTTACCTCAAAGCTTATAGCGTTTGTAGGGCAGGCAGGTAAGCAGTCGCCTAGTCCGTCGCAGTAATCCTCTCTTGTAAGTGTTGCAACGCCGTCTATCATCTCAATAGCGCCCTCGTGACAAGCCGCTGCACATCTGCCGCAGCCATTACATTTATCTTTATCTATTGTAATTATTTTTCTGAGCATTTTTTGTTTCCTCCTTGATTTTCTGTATTTATTATATTATAATTAAAATACGAAGTATGTTGAAATTTCAACAAAAGGAGAAAAATATGCAAAAATATTTAAGCGCTATCAAAAGCTGTCCGCTTTTTTATGATATCGAAGAATCGAGGCTTTTAAAAATGCTCGAATGCTTCAATGTAAAGATTGATAAATATGATAAAAAGTATACAATAATTGCCGAGGGTACAAAGGCAAAATATGTAGGCGTTGTATTGTCGGGTACTGTGCATACGGTGAGAGTAGATTATTACGGTAACAGAAGTATCGTGAGCATAGCGCAGAAATCCGATATTTTCTGCGAGGCTTTTGCATGCTCTGGAAATGAGAATATGCCTGTATCCATAATAGCCGATGAGCCTTGCGAGATAATGCTTATTGAAAGCCAAAAGCTTATGCATCCATGCGCTAACGGGTGTGGCTTTCACAATCAGCTTATTTTCAATCTTATGAAGGATTTATCTGTTAAGAATATGTATTTTCATCAGAAGCTTGAAATCCTGTCCCAGAGAACAACCAGGGATAAGCTGATGAGCTATCTTACATTCTGTCAGAAGAAAAACGAGGCTTCTGCTTTTGAAATCCCATTTGACAGACAAGAGCTTGCGGATTATTTGGAGGTGGACAGAAGCGGTCTTTCTGCAGAAATCTCAAAGCTCAAAAAGGAGGGAATAATAGACAGCAACAAAAATTATTTCAAACTGCTTTAGTAAAAGTCTGTTGAATTTGGTGAAGAAAGGTAATAAAATATGCTTGAAATAACTTATACAGTAGTTTATATTTTTATCACGCTGGCATATATTATAACAAGAGTAATCTGTGGTATCAAAAGCAAAAAGGTAAATTGGAAATACGAAGCGAAATTGCTTACAGTCTACATCTGCCTTGTTGTGATTGCGCGATTTGTTTATTTTCCGTTGCATTTAGTAAAAGGGCGTATAGCAGCTCTGATTTTCGATGTTGATAAGATAATCCCAATGTGGACTAATCTTGTTCCGATTGTACACTTATTTGATGTGTATGACGGTTGGCAGATAAACATCATAGGAAACATTGCAATGTTTATTCCCGTAGGATTGGTATGGCCATTTTGCTTTAAAAAGCTTGATACAATGGGCAAAACAGTACTTGCGGGTGCGGGATTACCACTGTTTATCGAAATCACACAGTTGCTGTTTTATGATAGATGCTCAGATGTTGATGATTTAATTTTGAATACCACAGGCATCTTAATCGGAGCAATTATTTATTTTGGTATAAAGCGCCTGACAGCTTATAAAAAAACAGGTATTTGAATTTCAACTTGTAAAACAGAAGTTATCACTCCGAAGAAGAATGTCTTCTTCGGAGTTGTTTTTTATGACAAACGCCGTTTTGTAGCAGGTTTTTTGAGCTTACAAAAAAATCAGGCAGTTTTCTGCCTGATTTTTTACTGTATTTGATGCAGCTTACTCAGCAAGCTCTACTCTCCAGTTTGAAACAAACTGATAAAGTAGCACTACGTCTTTTAAACTAACCTTTCCGTCGCCATTTGTATCTGATGCTCTTGAATCGGCAGGTACCTTCCATCTTGATGTAAACTGATAAAGTAATACAACGTCTTTTAAATTAACCTTTGTATCAGCGTTGATATCGCCGCATATCGGTGGATATTTTATCGGGGTATCAGTATAAAATGAAAGTCCGCAGTCGATACAGGTTCTGAGCGTTTTGTTATTTGAAGGGTCAGTACCATCTCTGAAACTATGACCGCAGGCATTCTGATATGTAATATAAGCATAGCCGCAATCCGAACAGGTGTGTCTTACAACAGCCCTTCTTGTGCAGCTGCCCTCTCTTACAGTTGTGTCAACGTATGAGTGGTCACATTCGTTTTCCTGCTGTGGTACATATTCAAACATAACGCTTTCAATCCATGCCTTTGATGATGACCCAATGCCGAAAATCTTGTCATTACCTTCAAGGTCAAAAGTACCGATCCATACATCTCTTGTTGTTGCCATAAGCTCAGGCTTTACTGATGTATCAGCGCCGATGTATGAAAAATCAAAGGTAGCATAGGCTGTAACAGTATCATAGACATCGTTGTATTCAAGCGTCAGATCAACGCCCGTAATAACATCAGGGTACTTTGTGAAATCGCCCTCGAAAATCTCTGTTTTTGTATAGTCACCGCAAACAAGGCCATAGTTTGATAAGCCTGAAATAGTATCGGTCATTGCAACAGTATAAGGGTTTGAGTACATAACGCCCGTCTGATAATGAACCCATGCGTAATCTGAAAGGGTTGACATATAGTTTTTCTGAAGCTTTGCGCTGTTTATAATAACGCCTCTGTCGGCATTACCGTAGCCAAGAATAAAGCCGTAATAGTAGTCGTCATCTTCAGCGTAGGTGATAAACATAAGCCTTGAGCCCTGCCAAGCGTATGAAAGATACATATCTCTGAATAAGCTTACATTTACGCTTTGCAGCGATTCGCCACAAATCTCATCATCTCTGAAAATGAGAGAGAAGGTAGGCTTATTCTTGTTGCCTGTATTGTTATTTTCGCTGAAAGGCGCTACAACCTCTCTTTCGGTATTCATATAGAATGAGTCGTTTCCTGCAGGGCTTTTTTCGATGCTGTAATCAAATGCTGACATTGCGGCATTTTTGTATTCTTCACTGCTCAGGCTCATAAGCTCTGAGAATGAAAGCGCCTGCTTCTGACCGTTTGAAGATGAAGTTACAAACTTTGTGAAATCCGATTTTCTGAAGAATACAGCGGTAGAGGTATCAATAAAGCTTTCAAATTTACTAAAAAGCGCCTGAGTCTCCTGAGGTGACTTATTCCTGAAATCGTAAAGCAGATATTCGGTTTTGGAGACCTCACCTTCGACCCATCTGTTCGGAACATCATAAATTTCATCCTGAGGCGGCTGTGAGGTTTCTATTCTCTCAAGCTCTTCAGGTTCATCAGCGGGCGGCTCAACAGTTACAGGGTCGTAGTTTGCAATAACGTTTACGCCCGGGATTGACCAGCTTTTTATTATATCCTCTGTGATATTTACAGTTTCGTCAATATCAGGGGTAGAAGGATCATCAGGCTGACTCTTGAGGTAGAAATTCTGAATATTGATAACATTATTCTGGCAGTTTTCCAAAACTATATTATCCGCTCTGCCAAAAGGAACGCAAGGCCTTTGAACCTTATAAGCGCCGTCAGGCTCGGTAGTAACGCCGTTACCCGCAATTCTTACATTTGAAATCGAGATAACCTCGTTGCCGTTTTCGTCAGTATACCTGATTGTCGGGCTGTCAAACTCAATAAAGTGAGTTTTTTCGTTCATTGTACCTATATCCATATTACCGATAAGTCGCAATCCGTCACTTACATGATACATTACCATATAAGTATCTGTCAGCGCATCAGGCAGGTCGATAGGGAAGTTTGAGCCTGTCATATGGTCTGTAATATGCGAATATGAGGCTCTTGACATAGTATTGCCGACTACAACGTCGTTCCTGCCAAAGCTGTAGTTGTAGGTATAGTCGATAAGGTTGCCTCTGTAAACGCTGTTGCCTTCGCCCGTCAGCTTCTTTCCGTTTGAAAACTGACCAAATTCAAGCCAACAGCCTCTCCAGGTTGAATGGGTAAAATCAGAGTTCGAAATAAAGTAGCGGTAGTTAATATCGCCTGGGGTAATACCGTCTTCCTCCTCAACCCAGGTACTTGCAGTACCGTATACGTTCTTTACAACGGTATTATAAGTAACCGTCTTGTAGAAAAAGCCGTATCTGCAATACTGAATAGCGCCATCAACAATAATTGAATTATTGATCTTGCAGTTTGTAAAGCAGCCGATACCGCGTGAAATACAATCAAGATTAAATAAGAATTTATCTGTATTTACATTGAAAAATGCGCTTGTATTACCTGACTGAAGGCTCAGGTCAATCTGATGAAAATATCCGTCAATAGGCGCGTTATCGTCAGCGCTCATTACAAATAAGCCCTGATTTGTCAGGTAATCTGATTTTTTAGCTTCAATTGTGCCCTCAAAAACTACTCTGTAGGTAGCGCCGCCTCTTAAAATAATAGGCTTATCCGTGTAATATGTACCGGGGTCAATGTAGAGTATAGCGTCGTGAGTAGCCGCGTAGTCAAACGCCTCTTGAAGCTGAAGATATGAGCTTGAAGAATGCCAGCTTTCAGCGCCGAAATCCTCGCATAGATAAACCTTCTCTATACTGTCAGAATTTTTATCGTGATAGTATCTGTCTTCAATACCCCAGCTTATAAGCTGTTCTTCGTCAGCGCCTACCGCCCCTAAGGCTGCATAGCCTGCAGTAGGTGCATCAGGGGATTTGAAGGCTGTAAAATCCATATACCTTTCAAGGTCGGTAGAAACATAGATGTAGTCCTCCCACCAGCATACAGGCTTGCCGCCGTCTGCGGGTACATAGCCCATAGCGGGAGTGCCGTCATCATTGTTCCAGCCCTTTTCACCCCATACGATAATAGTATTGTCATACCAGCCGTCTGAAAGAGGCTTACCGCCTCGCCAGTCATCTATAAATAAATCTTCCTTTACATACTCGTTGATTTTAAACGCGTTATCAGCAAAGTTTATATTGGTTCTTGTTCTCATGCCGGTATATCTTGATTCCCATTCGCTGTCAGTAATTCGAACAAGAGTTGTCCAGTCAAGAGAGTCACATTCGATTTTGTTCTGAACAAAGCAGGTGCCGGCGTGAAGCTCAATCATAGTTATATATTCATCGCTGAAATGATTTGAGCTTTCTTTTCTTTCGTGCGCAGAATCGCCGACAATACTGTTTCTGATGATCCAGCCCGTATCAGGCTCAGGGTAAACCCACCATTTTGTAGCGTGATCCCAGTATCTTCTTGAAATATCATATTCAGGAAGACCCAGACTATTGAAGTAATCTGCAATATCATTGTAAGCGCAATCCTTGAAATAACATCCGCTTACAGTATTTGATGATTTTGATGTAGTGTCTATTGTAAAGTTATAAACTCTCTCAAGAGTCAGGTTTGAAAGGGTAGTATAAGGACACCACGCCGATGCGCCCGTTCTTGAAAAATAATAGTTGCCGATATATGAGTTTGAAAACTCAGTTGTCGCCATATCAAAGTTTATCTGAAATATCGGTATCTCGTGCAGACCGTCCTTTGTATAGTATCCGCCGTAGAAATAGCTGTCGTGGAAAAACGCGTCATTTGTCTGAGTGCCGTGAAAAACTATTCTTGTAGGGCCTACAGAACAGTTTGTAACACGGGTGAGCATATCGGTATATGTCCATCTCATAAATGACTGAAAGCCTGAAGCGGCAATATTGGAAAACCCTGCGCCCTTTGATCTTATTCTGTAAAACAGCGCAAAGTTGTCAACCGATTGAATATCATCAGAAAAAAGGTTATCCATAATTGTATCAACTGTGCTTGTAGGCTTGAAGGTCGGGTGAGTATCTTCAACTACGAAAACAATATCGGATATACAAGCGTTTGTAAACCACGCGTAAGTATCCTTCAAAACGTGGTTTGTGAAAAATCCGTTTACCTCAACATCATTTCCGTCAACATCCTTAAGATATGGCTTGATAACAAACGCTACCTTGCCCGCTGTTGCATTTATAGATGAGCCTGTATAAAGGTGAATTGATTTTTCAAAATAGTAAACACCGTCGGCAATAAAAATTTCAGCGTTATCAAATTCCTTTGCATATCCTAATGTGTAGTTTAACATATCCGAATAATCGTAATAAGGGTCGGTCGGGTCATAGTCTGCAAACATCGGCATGCCGTATTCATCCTTGGCGTTTATAACGTCAGCAGGAAATCTTACAACGCTGTCGTCATCAGGCAGAGGGTCGTTGAGGTCATTTTCAACCCTCATACCAACCTCGCCGTAATGTCCGTAATGGATCATACCGTCATTAGGGTCATAGTCAACAGCAAAGTTTTCAGGTACTGCAGCTGACGCAATATTGTGCTCTATAATCACATCTGAGCATAAAACAGTAAACGCCAGAGCAAAAGCCATAATACCGCTTATAAGCCTTTTTACAAAGCCTCTTTTCATATTAACTTCTCTCCTTACATACATAGTGTGTAATTTTGGTAACACCATTAAATTCAGTATATCATAATTTTTTTACCATTACAATATAATCCTAAGCTTGTAAATATATTGTAATAAAAAGCCGCCCCTTTTTAAGAGACGGCATTTTTCTTTTATTTGAATTTAAATCTGATTGTACCTTTACATTCAGGCAGCGGTACTCTGTATTTTGTCAGAAGTGCAGGGCCGCAAGAAGCAGAGCCAACACCCGACATATAAAAGTCAGCGCATACTACTGTGTAGCCGCTCTTTTCAAGTTCAAAGCGGTGAGCTTTATTTGCAAGCTCTTCCTGAGTATACTCAGATACGTTAAATGAAAAGCTGTCTGCTGAAAATTCAATACAATCAGAACTGCTCTTAACGCTCATATAAGAGGTGTCAAAGTGAGAAGAGTTTTCTTGCGGTCTTATGTAGCTTTCAAACATCTCGCCGACAGATGCGAAAAATCTGCTCTTGTATGTAGCCTGATGCTTGTCGCAATAGCTCTCTGTAGGGCCGTAGCCGAAATACTCAATGTCAGAAAAGCTCTTGTCTAAAAACATTCTTATACCAAATCTTGGCATAAGCTCAACTTTTTCATCAGCTGTCATTTTTGCACTAACCTCAACTGTAGCGTCTGGGTGAATTTTATACTGCGCCTCAACCTTTGCAAAAGGTGCAATAATGCTCTTGCCGTAAGCCTGAGATGATTTTATTACAACACAGCCGTTTTCCACAATAGCCTGAGTTTCATACACCTTAGTGAAAAAGTCATTGAGATACGCTCTGTACCAATCCCATTTCATAGTATCGTTGTCAGTAGGTGCTCTGAAGAAATTAAAGCAAAGAGGCTTTTTGAGAATGTTCTCGTTATTTTTTATAATCTTGCTGATAACAGCTTTTCTGCGGTCAAAAATGAATGTTACATCATTTGTTTTTATCTCAAATGTAAGCGGGTTTTCAATCAGACTGCACTCGCCGTCTGTACAAGGGACAAACTCAGGCTTGCTGCCGCCAAGTAAAAGCTGGTCAAAACAAACCTCAAAGCCTTTTTCCCAGTAAAGCGTGTCAGCCTTTGCTGTGAAAACAAATCTAATGTAGGTTTCATTTTCAAAGTTGTCCATAGCGTCAGCGATTTTTACAACACATTCTCTGTCTGCCAAAAGCTCAAAATCAACACTATCGCTTGTAACAATGCCACTAAAGTCTGTTATCTCAAACCTGCAATTAAACAAATCTGAAGCGTCTGCAAATTTCAGAATGTTTTTGAACCTAAATTCACCGTTGCCGATATTCTCAATTCTTATCGGTCTGTAAACCTGCTTTGCTTCTTTTAAACCCGTGTGCGGTGTTCTGTCAGGGTAGCAAAGCCCGTCAACGCAGAAGTTGCCGTCGTGATGAATTTCAGAAAAGTCACCGCCGTAGCCATACTTTTCTTCACCACTTTCGGTCTTGCCGAGAGATACACTATGGTCACACCATTCCCAGATAAGACCGCCCATAAATCTGTCAGATGAATTGAAGGTCTGATAGTAGTCCTCTAAATCGCCTGAGCTGTTACCCATAGCGTGGCTGTATTCACAGAGTAAAAGAGGTCTTGTTTCTTTTTCGTCGTTTAAGTAATCCTGCATACTGTCAAGTGACATATACATATTTGAAACCATATCGAGTATTTCATCTGTCGTGTCATCCAAAACATGGATGCTTTCGTAATGAACAGGTCTTGTCTTGTCATATCCCTTGATAAATTCAGCGCCCTTTTTAAAATTTGTGCCCCAACCGCTTTCGTTGCCAAGTGACCATATCGTAACGCAAGGGCGGTTTATATCGCGGGTAACCAGAAGCTTTTCTCTGTCAACCACAGTTTTTTCAAACCTCTCATCACTTGCCAGTAGAGCGATACCGCTGTAATTTCCGGGTTTATCCCATCTGAAATTCTGATAAACATTTACACAGCCGTGAGATTCAGCATCCGCCTCATCGATAACATAAAAGCCGTACTCATCACAAAGCTGATAGAACATAGGGGCGTTAGGATAATGAGATGTTCTTATAGAATTGATATTATGCTGCTTCATCATAACAAGGTCGTTTGTCATCTTTTCAACAGTTGCAACATAACCGCTGTCAGCATAGCTGTCGTGACGGTTTGCACCATAAAGCTTTATATGCTTGCCATTGACTTTGAAAATACCATCTTCGATCTCAACAGTTTTAAAACCAACCTTCTCGCCGATAATCTCATCTTCGGTTTTGATAATAAGGCTGTAGAGGTTTGGTGTTTCAGCGCTCCATAGCTTTACATCTGAAACTGTAGCTGAAAATGTTTCGCCGCTCTTTACGTTACCTGATAAAACGAGAGTATTACCGGAGTAAAGCTCAATTTCACAATCCATACCATCAGGCGTAAACGAAAACTCGCCCATGGCGTTTGCTACAACTCTGTAGTTTTCAAGGCGCTTTTCAAAGCGTGACAAAACATAAACATCTCTGAAAATACCCGATAATCTGAATTTATCCTGATCCTCAAAATATGTACCGCTGCACCATTTCAGTACAGCTACAGTAATCTTATTCTTTCCATCACAAAGGTAATCTGTAATATCAAACTCGCTTGTTGCGTGAGAAACTTCGCTGTAGCCTGCAAAGGTATTATTTATATAAAGGTAAAAACAGCTGTCAACGCCCTCAAAGCAAAGTATCCTTCTCTTGCCGTCTGATATGTAGCTGTATTCTCTCTGATAAACGCCTACGGGATTATCGTCAGGAACAAAAGGCGGGTCATACGGAATAGGAAAATTAACATTTGTATACTGTGGCTTATCATAGCCGTAAAGCTGCCAGTTTGAAGGTACCGGCAGAGTGCTGTTGAAAGGAGAATTTATAAAATCATCCTCAAGGTCTATGATACTGCTTTGATATTTAAAATTCCACTCACCGTTCAAAAGCTCAAATGCACCTGAATTTTCTCTTGAGTCAAACGGATTCTCGCCCTTTGAAAACGGGATAAAATAAGCGTGAGGCGAGAGTGTGCCGATGTGAAGCGAGTTAGTATCCTCGTGATAAATCATAAAGCTCTTAGGTGACTTGGGCTTTGCAATCTGTCTTATATCCATAGCTATTCTCCTTTTGTAGTTTATATCATTATAATACTCCCGGTTGACATACTTTTCAATTAGTGATATTATCAAAAAGTAATGATATTAACATTTTGGAGTGAAATATATGTATTTTTGTGATGAACCGATTCTGGGTGCTGAGCAAGGCTTTTTACTATATCTTGCAAATATGGGGCAAAACGAGCAGGAACATAATATTATCCGCCCACAAGGGTATTTCAAGCCTCAGATCATCTACTGCACAAGCGGCAGCGGCATTCTGGAATTCGATGATAAGTCTATAAAAATCGAGCCTAATATGGGATTTTATTTGCCTGAAAACTATCCTCATCGTTATTATCCCACAAAAGAAAACTGGGATACTCATTGGGTAGCATTCGGGGGTGCGGGCAGCGATGATTTTATGAAAACAATAGGTTTTTCTGAACCCAGTGTCTTCAAGATAAACGACCTTGAGCGAATCGAGCGAGCCTTTGACAAAATGCACCGTGCACTTGCAAAGGACGATATTTTTGGCAACTACAAGGCATCAGCGCTGCTTTATGATTTTATCATAGAGCTTTACTGTGATATATCTTCAAAAAAGCTGAGCGGTATTATGTCAAAAGCGGTTGAACGTGCTGTAGACTACATAAACTTAAACTACAAAGAGGGTATAGCTCTTGATACAATAGCTGAGTATTCAGGTATAACAAAACAGCATCTCTGCCGACTTTTTAAAAAGAATTTCAACTGCACGGTAGTTGATTACATAACAAAAAGAAAGCTAAAAGAAGCAAAAAATCTTCTGCGTGACACGACTTTACCTATAGAAACTATAGCTGAAAGAACAGGCTTTTGCTCGTCAGGGTATTTTGCGCAGATGTTTCGCAGATTTGAAGATACAACTCCAGGTGAATACCGCAGAGAACGTAGATCAACGTATTAGAAAGCAAAAAAGTCGGAGAATACTCTCCGACTTTTTTAATCTTCCTTACTTTCTTCTGTATCTCGGCGAGGGGCAAGACCTACAGCTTTTGATACGGGCATTGAAAATACAATACCCTGAGCCTTCTGCTGCATACCCATCTGTTTGTAGAGCGCGTGCAGAATCTCGTCACGGATTTCGTTTTCTACAACGAGCATTAAAATTTCCTTTTCAGCGTGGATAGTAATGCCAAAAAACTCTGCTTCCTTTTCCTGCGCAACGCCTCTGCCGCTTATGATTGTACCGCCTCTTGCACCGTGCTCACGGGCAACACGCATAGCGTCTTCAGCATAGTCAGCGTTTACTATTGCAAAAATTACTTCATGTTCATTCTTCTGCATAACTAATCCTCCCTACCTTGCTTGTTGTTGCTCAAAAACTGATACATATTTATTCCGATAACGCTTGAAAGAGGAACAGAAAATGCAATGCCTTTACCGTTTCTTATCTTCTCAAACTTTTCTTCGATGCATTTTAAAACCTCTGTAACCATATCCTCACGAACAACGCTGAAGATGACTGCCTTGTGAATGTTAAGACCAAGCATTTCAACAAGCTCTGAATGTGCAGTACCCTTACCGCCTACAACCATCTGAAAGTTTACCTCAAACTGGCTTAAAAGGTCAAGATAAAATTCTGCTTTTGGTCGGTCAACAACGGTTATAACTACCTGAAGCTTTTTTATAGCCGATTCGTTTATTCTGTTTGCCATATCAAAGCCCCCTTACATAAAATTGATGATATGCTCATCATCAGCCTGTAAAATTCTGCGCATAGCACGTTTTTCCTTGACTCTGTTTTCAACTACTGCCTTGAAGCCTAAAAGCTGAATAGTAATCAGCGGAGCCATAGCAACAAGCGATACAACGCCAAAGCCGTCTCTGAGTACTGCGCTTTCGCCCTGAAGTGAAACACAAACGCCTATTGCAAAAGGCAGAATAAAGCCTGATGTCATCGGACCGCTTGCAACGCCACCCGAGTCAAACGCAATAGCGGTATAAACGCTAGGAACAAAAAGTGATAACGCCAAAGATATAAAATATCCTGGGATAATGTAGTAAACGAGTGAAAAATCAAAAATAATTCTTATAACGCTCAGCGCAATAGCAGACCCAACGCCTATGCAAAGACCTATCATCATTGACTTTTTCTTTACATAACCACCCGTTACATCCTCAACCTGAGCGTTCAGAACGTGAATAGCAGGTTCAGCGAGAACTACCAAAACGCCCATTAAAAGACCAATGCCCACCAATAGCGCAGGGTGAAGCTCTGAGAGCTGTCTGCCCATCTTGTAGCCTATCGGCATATAGCCAACGTTTACGCCTGTCAAGAACATTACAAGCCCCACATATGTAAACAAAACGCCGACCCCTATTCTGACAAGGTGCTTTTTCTGAAGCTTTAAGAAGAACACCTGACAGAACAAGAAGAATAAAACTATAAGCCCCAGAGCTATTGCAACCTCTTTTGCAACGTGCAGAGCGTTATGTAGATAAGCCTTGAAAATCTCATTTTCGACCGACTCATAGTTTACAGTATAATCAAGGTCGCCCTTTGCAAAAATACCGAGAACCAGTACTGCGAGTATTGGCCCTATCGAGCATAATGAAACAAGACCAAAGCTGTTTTCCTGACTGCGTCTGTCGCCCAAAACCTTTGATATACCAACGCCGAGCGCCATAATAAAAGGTACAGTAATAGGACCCGTTGTAACACCGCCTGAGTCTACCGCCATAGGTAACAAATCGATGTTGCCGTTTACTGAAAGCATTAAGGCGAGCGCAAACAGCAGCATATAAAACAGCATTAAAATGTTTGAAAGCCTGCGCTTGAAAATGATACGCAGAATTGAAATAACAAGGAATGCGCCAACACCAAAGCCTACAGTATAAATAAGAAGCTTGCCGTTCATAACAGAGCTTGCCTGATTTGCAAGTACTTGTAAGTCAGGCTCTGCGATAGTTATAAGCATACCTAAAACAAAGCAGACTGTCAGAAGTAGCCAGATCGATTTTTGCTTTGAAAGACCCGAACCTACATGAACGCCCATAGGGGTCATAGCGATGTCGGCACCCAGGTTGAAAAATCCTATACCTAAAACAAGCAAAACCGCACCGAGTGTAAAGGTTATAGTTTCGCTGTCTGTAAAAGAAAAGCCGGGGAGTAAGCTTAAAAGATAAACAAGCGCTGTAATCGGCAGCGTTGATATCAGAGCCTCTCTGAGCTTTGCCCATAATTCCTTCAAAATTTTCACCCCTCAAAAAACATACTATAATCAAATTCATTATACCATAAATATGCCTTGCAAACAAGCTAAAATTCGTATAAGAAGAATGTACATCAAAAAACTTAATAGCATCAAATACCTTTGGCTTGTAAAGCAAGAAAATTTGCTGTATAATATTATATATAATAAAAATCTAAGGAGAGTGCTTAAAATATGGAAGAATTCAGATATGATACCCAGCTTTTGATTGATGGTAAAAACCTTGATGAAGATGCAATCTACGATTATTTTATCGAAAATTTCAAAGGCGACTGTCTTTTGGCAGTAGGCGACGAGGATGTAATCAAAATTCATTTTCATACAAATGAGCCTTGGGATGTATTGAAATACTGCGCAACCCTCGGTGAAATCTATGATATCGTAATCGAAGATATGAACCGTCAGGCAAGAGGTCTTAAAGGATAAAACGAAATATATGAAAAACACCCCCCTCGCAGGTTTACTCTTACGAGTGGCGTTTTCTTAAATACTGTGTGATTTACATTTTTGCAGTCTATGGTATAATTTTTTTGCAACACCGTTTATATTAAATAAAGGAAATGGTGACTTTTATGAAAAAGAGAACCAAAATTGAGCTGATTATTCTTCTGGCATTTATCCTTCTTATTATAACGATGAATTTGTTCGGAAATGCTCTTAAGGTTGAGCATTACAGCCTTACATCTGAAAAGCTTACAGAGCCCGTGCGTATTGTGTTTGTTACAGACCTGCATAACTGCACCTATGGAGGAAAAGACCAGTCAGGTATCTGGAAAAAGCTTCAGGCGCAAAAGCCTGATTTCGTTCTGTTCGGCGGTGATATGATCGACCAGTACGGCGGTACGCAAAATGCGCTGAAGCTTATGGAGATGACAAATGAAATCTATCCTTGCGCATATACTGCAGGTAATCACGAGGGTATGCGTGATGACGAAGAAAATTTCTACGCTGAAGTAGAAGCCCTCGGTATTCCTGTATTGCATGGAGACTATATAGATATAATGGCAAACGGTCAGCTCATTCGCATAAGCGGCTTTATACACGAAAGTAAGAGCTACAGCCAGTTTCAGAGCGCTTGTCAGTCGCTTGAAAATGACAGCTACAATATCCTGCTTGTTCATCAGCCTGAGCAGTTTGAGCCTGCCGTTTTAGAATGTACACAAAATGGAGTGAAGGTTGACCTTGTGCTGTCAGGTCATGCTCATGGCGGTCAGTGGCGTATCCCGGGTATTCTCGAACAAGGACTGCTAGCACCCGACCAAGGAATATTCCCTGAATTTACAGGCGGTCAGCGTACTTATCAGGGCTCGGTGCAGATAGTCAGCCGTGGCCTTGCAAAGCCTCTGAGAATGTTTTTGATTCCGAGAATTTTCAACCGCCCTGAATTGTCAGTAATAGAAATACTGCCAAATAAGTAAAAATAAAAAGAAAAGAGCCACGAAAATGCGTGGCTCTTTTCTATCTGAACTTTTATATCAAAAAACTCTTCACTTTTCTCTCTTACCTCTTCATTGGAAAAGTCACATATATTCTCTGAAGGAAAGTAAAAATCAAGCAGAAATTAGATAAGAAAACAAAAATAAAAAAGCCGCAGATGCGACTTTTCTTTTTGGTTGCGGTGGCTGGATTTGAACCAACGACCTTCGGGTTATCACGTTGTGCCTCTT